>CBAAAH010000400.1:0-1329 GCA_964658865.1 uncultured Granulicella sp. | reverse complement strand
TTCCGCCGGCCTTTCGTGTCGCGGCACAGGACAGCCATCCCAACTTCATGACAGTTGACTTCGGCTTGGTGTACCCCGGCGAAGGCGCGTGGAACGGCGACCCCGACGCGCTGGAACCGCGTCTCGTTGAACTGCAGGCGTTTCCCTCGGTCTACGGCTATCAGGCGGTGCTGGCCGACCTGTATCGCAGCACGTTTCAGCTCGATCCCGCGCTCGGCGTTTTTCTTGACGGCCTGGACGACCGGACTTACTGGCAGGCCATGCGCGAGGTCGTCGTCGGCAAACACGCACCGGAAAACGTGGTGCTGATGGAAGTCACGCCCGAGCTGCAAAAAACCCTGCCCGACTTCCACATCCACGAAGACCGCCTCGGCATCCGCACCGTCGATGTTACGGCCATCCGCCAGCGCGGTCGCCGCCTCTTCTACGATCGCGACGGTGTCGAAACACCCATCGCCCGCATCTACAACCGCGCCATCGTCGATGAAATGTTGCGCAAAAGTATCAGCCCCGGCTTCGACCTGACCGGGGACCTGGACGTGGAGTGGGCCGGTCACCCCAACTGGTATTTTTTGCTTAGCAAGTTTTCGCTGCCATTTCTGCGCCACCCGTTCGTGCCGCCGGCGGTTTTTCTGGACGATTGGCTGAGCGGCAAGGACCGCGACCGCCTGGCCGAAGATCGTGCGCAGTGGGTGCTCAAGCCGCTGTTCTCATTTGCGGGCAAGGGCATCGAGTTCGCGCCCAGTGACGCAACGCTCCAAGCGATTCCCGCTGCCCAGCGCAGCGCTTATCTGTTGCAGCAGCGCATGAACTTTCAATCCACGGTCGTGACGCCGCACGGCCCAACCCAGGCAGAAATCCGCATCCTGTATGTATGGCCGGACGGCGGCGATCTGCAGCCCGTCAACACCCTGGTGCGGCTCGGCCGTGGCGCCATGATGGGCGTCGACCACAATCGAAACCAGCAATGGGTCGGCGGTTCCGCAGGCCTGCTCCCCGGATAAGCCCCGGTTTTCCAGAGCTACCCTGTGGAAAATCAGCTCCAGAGTCATGTGGTTTTGTATTGATGCACTGGAGAAACGGAAGCTTATGCGCTACACTTCGGCTGAGAAGGTGACTTTGGTAAGTCCCATGGGAGATTCCATGAACCTCGACGAGCCGCCTACGCCGACTCTCCAGGAGGATGAACGCTCACCGATTCGGGCTGCCGTTCGGTTTCCTCTCCATTTACCGGTGCAACTGCGGACCGATGCGGGCCTCGTCGAAGCCGTCACGGAAGACATCTCGTCCACCGGTGCCCTATTTCTGACCAGGGTCGCCCCGGTGAAC
>CBAAAH010000399.1:0-1371 GCA_964658865.1 uncultured Granulicella sp. | reverse complement strand
GTCTACAAACTACCCATAAAATGGACTCTTTCCAAGATTCTCAAAATGAAGCGGGTTTGCGGCCAAAGCCGTATCTTCTCTTTCCACGGGATATGTTCCATGAATGCGGAGAGCTTCGGTAACCGCAGTTACTTATGACCGAACAGCGTCTCCAACATGCTGAGCGACGCCGTGGAAGCCGGCGCGACGGACGCCTCCGCCGCAGCCTTCTCCGCATCTTCCGCACTCAGGTAGGCCTTGCTGTTGAGCAGATTGCGCTCCATGGACCGGGAGTAATCCGTGACCTCATCCGCGCCCTTGCCGTTGTCCGCCGCCTTCTGGAACTCCGCACGCATGTTCTGCATCTTCGCTTCCAAGTCGTCCAGCGCGCTGAACACCATTGCTTCCGGAGTCATGGGCAGTTTTGGCGAGCCAAACTCGAAGCGGCCATGATGGCTCAGAATGAGGTGCTCCACAAGGATGCGTAGGCGGTCGGGGAACGGTTGCAGCGTGGCAATCTTCTCACGCAGCAGACCGATCACGATGGTGATGTGGCCCAGCAACTGACCCTCGGTCGTGTACTTGAACGCGGACTTCCACGCAAGTTCGCGCACCTTGCCGAAGTCGTGCAAGATAGCGCCAGCAACCAGCAGGTCGGCGTCGACTTCTGCGGCGTACTGCGGTGCCACACGCTTGCACAGCCGCACCAGAAAGACGACGTGTTCCAGCAGGCCGCCCAGCCAGGCGTGGTGCAGCGTCTTCGCGGCGGGCGCAGTTTTGAACGCGGGGCCAAGCTCCGGGTCGTCGAGAAACGAACGCACCAGCCGTTGCAAATCCTTATTGGTAAAAGCGTCGACAGCAGCGATCAGTTCCGCCCACAGCGCCTCGACGTCGTACTGTGTGACGGCCTGGAAATCGGCGACATCCACCTCCGACTCCGCCGCGTGCCGCAGTTTTTGCAGCGTCATCTGGAAGCGGCCCTGGTACTTGTCGATTTTTCCCTGCGCCTTGACATAGCAGCCGCTGCTGCACGTTTCCAGCACGCCGGGAAACTCTTCCCACATGCGGCCGTCGAAGGTGCCGGTACGATCGGTCAGGCTGAGCGCAAGGTACTGGCCGCCACCTTTTTTGTCGCGGGCAGAGATGGAGCTGAGCAGGAAGTAGGACACGACGGCGGTGTTCTCATGACGTGCCGCATCGGCGATGTAGAAGTCTTTCATTCGACTTTCAGGATACCGCTGAAAACGAAACCGGTGCCCGCCGCAGCGAACACCGGTTGATCGAGGCTGGCAAAGAAGCTACTGCGGCTGCTTGTTCGAGTCGGGCAGAGGCGCACTGCTGTTCGGTGTTACGGTCCCATTGGTGCTGGGCGTTTGCGACGGCAGAGTCGTG
>CBAAAH010000398.1:0-1504 GCA_964658865.1 uncultured Granulicella sp. | reverse complement strand
CAAGATCGTCGACAGCAGTGATGTCGGCAAGGCACTTGACGATCTTGAGCCACAGGCCGCGCAGTACGCCGCGCTGAAGAACACGCTCGTCCATTACCTTGAGCTTGCACCGCAGGATCACGCCGAGCCGCTGCCGGCCGTCGAAAACAGCGCGAAGCCGCTCGCGCTGACCGCAAACTATCCCGGCCTGCAGTCGCTGCAGCAACGGCTGGCCCTTGTGGGCGACCTGGATGCACCCGCCGACAGCAACGCCGCGCCGGACATAGCATCGCTGACCGCGGCTCTGATGAAGTTCCAGCATCGACACGGGCTGAATGAAACCGGCAAACTGTCGCACGACACCGTAGAAGCACTCAACACGCCGGTCGCCGCGCGCATCACGCAGATCGACGACACCATGGAGCGATGGCGCTGGCTAAACGACGACTACCAGAATGCCGCCATTGTGGTGAACCTGCCGGAGTTCCAACTGCGCGCCTATGAGGGCACCGGCAGCGACCACCACGAGGTCTTTCGCATGAACGTGGTCGATGGCAAGTCGGACGATGAAACGCACCACACGCCGATGATCGCCGACCAGATGAAGTACCTCGTCTTCCGTCCGTTCTGGAACGTGCCACCGTCGATTGCCAAAAAAGAGATCATTCCACACATCGAAAAGAACGCAGGATACCTTAGCGCAAAGAACTACGAAACCGTTGACATGAAGGGCAATCCGGCGAGCGCCGACATCGGCCGAATCGAAAAGGGCCAGGTGATGGTGCGTCAGAAGTCCGGCACATCGAACTCGCTCGGCCTCGTCAAGTTCATGTTCCCAAATCCATTCAATGTGTACCTGCACGACACCAACGAAAAGGCCCTGTTCGCGCGCACGCGGCGTGATTTCTCGCACGGCTGTGTGCGTGTGCAGGATCCGCCGAAGCTCGCCAACTGGGTGCTGCGCGATAACTCTAAATGGGACGAAGACTCCATTGCCGAAGCCATGAATTCCGGTGATGACAACAAAACCGTGCTTCTGCCCAAGCCGATACCCGTCGTCATCTTCTACGGCACCGCTTGGTCTGACAACGGCGAGATCCATTTTTTCAAAGACATGTATGGCTACGACGCAGACCTCGAGAAGACGCTGGACAAGGGCAGGCCGTATCCGCAAAAGCCTGTGAAGCAGGTTATAGAGAAGGACGTGTAAGCCCGTTGATGAAGGTGCCCCTCATCACTGCCTGGCATGGTTTTGCTGGCAAGCACTCTGCGACAGCTCGAGTTGGCCTCCCGAATAGTTCCCAGCCGCGCCGATAAACGACGTGAAGATTCGCAAAAAGGACGTGGGTCGTTTCGAGTCATGCGAACAACTCCATCTCGTCGGCCCATCTCTTACGTGTGTCTGGACCGTGCATCCGGTTCGGTTAAGGAGTGACCTGTGAATAGATTCATCCATGCAGCAACCATGTCTGTACTCGTTACAGTCCTGTGCGTCGGCGCATCTGCCCAGGATCATCGCGATGAC
>CBAAAH010000397.1:0-1515 GCA_964658865.1 uncultured Granulicella sp. | reverse complement strand
TCGCCGCCGTCGACCTGAGCGGCCGCGTGAGCTACGTGGTGGACGACCAGGTAAACGTGCCCGTCGTCGGCGACCTGCAAACCGAACTTGTCACCGACTTCTTCGACGGCTTCGCTCGCGGTGCCAAAGCCAACGTTCACGTAAAAACCATGTACGGTCGCAGCAACCATCATAAAATCGAGGCGATCTTCAAGGCCTTCGCAAGAGCCCTGCGCGGAGCCGTCAGCCGCGACGAACGCATGAAAGATTTGCTCCCCAGCACCAAGGGCCTTTTATAAGTTGCCAGACAGGTCGTTGGCTTAGTTTGGCTACATGACAGGAATTCGCCAGCACCTCTATAGAGGCCAACGGCCCGTCACATAACAGCCTAGGCCGAAGGCCTGGGTTCATAGGCCCAGAAAACCAGAGCGCTGAAGGCGCGACACATTGCTCGCATGCACCATCACAGCAACATGAAGTTCAATCGCCGACCGCTAATCGCGAACTCGCTGCTCACCTATGATCCAAGTCATCGACTACAAAGCCGGTAACCTCACCAGCGTCGTCAAGGCGCTGAACTACCTTGGTGCGGAAACCCACGTCACTCAATCGCCGGAAGACGTGCGCCGCGCCGATAAGATCGTCTTACCCGGCGTCGGGCATTTTCGCGCCACACAATTACTCCACGACTTACAACTGACCGAGGCCACCCGCGACGCCATTGCGCGCGGCGTACCGTTCCTCGGCATCTGCGTCGGCCTGCAGTGGTTGTACGAGGGTTCCACTGAAGCCGAATCCACCGATGGCCTGTGCCACTTCGGCGGCGACTGCGAACGCTTCCCCGCCACGTACGATGGCGACGCATTGAAGTCCCCACACGTCGGCTGGAACTCGCTCGAATCCATCCGCCCCGACAGCAAACTGCTGCGCGGCATCGCCCCCGGCAGCTTCGTGTACTACACCCATAGCTGGCGCGCCCCGGTCGATGCCGACACCGCAGCCACGACCCACTACGGCGGCGCGTTCACCGCGGCCGTCGAACGTGATAACGTCATGGGCGTCCAATTCCACCCCGAAAAATCCGGCGCCACCGGCTTACTGCTTCTGCGCAACTTCCTGGAGATTTCTGCATGAGAGAGGAATGGGTTCTCGAATACACCGACTATCCTGCGGCACAACGGCTGTTTAACAAACCTCTTCTGTGGCGAAAGTTCTATCTTTTTGCGATGCTTTGGTTGTTGCCTGCACTCGCCTTGTGCTTCTTAGCTTTTGCTGTCTTCATCATGTATCCGGACCACTACTCCTGGTCCGGCTTTTCGAGTTACGTTCCGATCGTCCTTGTCTCCGTTCTTTTCCAGTTCAGCTACCGGTACTCCCTTCGCAACGGATACAAGCGTATCTTTCTGAACGGCGATCCAACCAGACCGATTTATTTGGAGCTGGATGAGGAGAAAGTAATTTCCGGAATTCCTGGATCGAGCGAAGGAAAGTTTTACTGGTCGACGATTACGCGCTTTGCCGAGAACGACGAAATAG
>CBAAAH010000396.1:0-1530 GCA_964658865.1 uncultured Granulicella sp. | reverse complement strand
GGTTCCAGAAAAACCGGTTCCGGCTCGGCAAACAACAGGCCGAACTGACCAAGCGCATCGGCGGTAGGTTGCGCCTTAGCCCCGTCGTTCCGCGAGGAACGACCACGCCGAGCGATCAACTGAGCGAGGCTTTTCGGCGCTGCTTCCGGTCTGCGCTCCACGTCTGCGTTCCTCAGCTTTTCTCGTTGCGCGGTCTTAGCGTGAGGGAGTTTCGCCCAGGTCCTGCGAGGCAATCTCCGCCGCGGCACTCTTGGGGTCCTTGTCCTTGATCTGCGCGTAGATCTTGCGCGCTTCGTCCTTCTTGCCGGAGCTCTGGTACAGATCCGCAAGCTGTAACTGGGCAAGGCCCCTGGGCACCGTCACGGTGGGTTTGTCGACCAGCTTCTGCAGCAGCGCAATCGCATCCGCATCGCGGCCGGTGGAGTGGTATAGCCCGGCGAGCGATAGCTTTGCCAGCGCGGCGACATCCCTGTTCCAGCTATCGGCGCTCTTCTTCAGCAGCGTTTCAGCAGTGGCATTCTGGCCCATCTGCATCGCCGTCACGCCCTGCAGATACTTCGCGTTGCGGCCGGCGGGCGTCATGCCGTAGGTATCGGCAATGGACGCAAACTGGGCGTTCGCCTCGCGCGCACGGTCTTCGGTCTTGCTGTAGGTTTTGATTCCCGCGGGTGCGGGCTGCCCCTGGGGCACGATCGGCGTTTCAAAGGTACGCATGGCATCGCCCAGCGCCAGATTTGCCTCGCTGGAGCGGTGGAAGTACACCAGGCCGGCCACGGTGCCGATGAGCGCAGCGACCACGATGGCTGCCAGAATCGTCAGCAGAAACCGCTTGTTCTGGGGAAGGAACAGTGGTCCGCTCTTCACGGGGGCGTTCTGCAGCACTTCGTTTTTGCGGGTAGGCAGCGCGGTATTCAAAACTTGGGAACCCTCGATCTTTTCAAAAAAGTGTGCAAGGCGCGTCACGATCCAACGCAGGCAGCAGGACTCCGGTCCCGCGCACTCCGTGCCATCTCGAAGGATACCAGCGGCCCACCTCAACGGCAACGCGACATGGAACGAGGATGCTGCCAGCCGCTTGCACGGCGCAGCGCGGAACGCTACGCTGACAAGACACGCAGAGGAGCCGAACCCATGTACGAGAACTTTCGAGTCACCGACCGCTGGACCGGCGAAGAGCTGCACTGCGTGTGGAAGGGCACCGTCGTCGCCATCGCCACGCGCCACGCCGACGCCACCGACATTCGCTTTGCCGTGAACGGCCGGCCCATGTGGATTGCCATGCCGAACCCCGCATGGGTCGAGATGAAGAAGCGCAACGGCCACGTCATTACGGACTACGCCGCCGCGCAGGCCGCAGGCAAGTTCCTGAAAACCATCATCGAATCCGGCTATGACAACGGCCGCGAGTTCTACTCCATGACGGTGGACGAAGTGCTGCAGTACGTAAACGACGTGGTGAACGAGGCCGGCAGCACCAGGCGCCTGCCCACACTGCCCGTGATCAACGACGACGTGGAACCCGAGTTCTAC
>CBAAAH010000395.1:0-1604 GCA_964658865.1 uncultured Granulicella sp. | reverse complement strand
CTGGAAGGTTTTGCCTTTACGGAGAGCGGTTGGGTGCAGAGCTATGGGTCACGCTGCGTCAAGCCGCCGGTGATTTACGGTGATGTGTCACGGCCGAAGCCGATGACGCTGCAGTGGACGAGCTATGCGCGCAGCCTAACAAACCGACCGATGAAGGGCATGCTGACAGGGCCGATTACGGTGCTGCAGTGGTCGTTCGTGCGCAATGATATTTCGCGGCAGCAGACTGCGTGGCAGATAGCGCTGGCGCTGCGCGACGAGGTGGAGGATTTGGAGGCCTCAGGAGTACGGGTCATCCAGGTGGACGAGCCTGCGCTGCGCGAAGGATTGCCGCTGCGTAAAGCGGATTGGGCGACCTACCTGGACTGGGCGACGGACGCATTTCGGCTGACGACCAGCAGCGTGGAAGATGCGACGCAGATTCATACGCACATGTGCTACTGCGAGTTCGACGACATCTTGCCATCGATAGCGTCGCTGGACGCGGACGTGATCTCGATGGAGACGGCGCGGTCGCGGATGGAGCTGTTGCAGGCGTTTCGCGCACACGGCTACCCGAACGAGATCGGTCCGGGCGTCTTCGACATCCACTCGCCACGGGTACCAGACACGGCGGAGATGCGTGAACTGCTTGAGCTGGCGCTGGAGGTGCTGCGGCCGTCGCAGCTCTGGGTCAATCCGGATTGCGGCTTGAAGACGCGCGGGTGGACGGAGACGCTGGCGGCGCTAGAAAACATGTGTGCGGCGGCTCGGCAGTTGCGCGAGCAGCACGCGGCGTAACACGGGGAAGGGCGGTGGACGAGAGGTCTGCCTCCCTTCTCCCGGGAGCGCTACCGATCCACTGGCGAGCGTGGCGCAAATCGGTTAGACTTAGGTGTTCGCTATTGCCGGGCCTTGCTGCGGTCGGCGCGCGACGTACAGGGGCGTAAGCTCAACGGTTAAACTGTCGGTCTCCAAAACCGAACTTCTCGGTTCGAATCCGAGCGCCCCTGCCATTTTCTGTTGCACAGTGGTATTTGCCGGGTTTCGGCCCAGGCTGAAGAGAGTTTGAGGCGAAGCATGGCCAAAGCAGTGGTAGTGGCAGACACGCAGAACGCAGGCATGGAGCGAATGAAAGCCGGGCCGGAACGCCTGTTGAGCTTTCTTCGGGATGTGCGCAGTGAAATGGCAAAGGTGGCGACGCCGTCGCGCGCCGAGGTGCAGAGCACGACGAGCGTGGTGCTGTTCACGGTGTTTGCGTTTGCCGCGTTCTTCTGGATTGTGGACATCATCATCAACCACACGCTGAACGCGCTGATTACCAAATTGACCACGCACTAGGCTGACCACGCACGAAGCCGAGTCCCACGACCCAACCAATTTCTGGAACGACAAGCAGGCAAGGACACATGGCAGAAGAACTGATTCCGGAAGCAGGATACGCGGTCGAGCAGGAAGAAATGGCCGCAGAGCATGGCGCGGAGCACGCCGAGGCTGTTGCAGAAGGCGATGCGCCCGCGGAAGATCCCGTTTCGAACCTGAAGTGGTACATCATCCACGCGTATTCCGGCTTTGAACGCAAGGTTAAGGAGTCGCTGGAGAGCCGCATCCGTGCGTTTGGGTTG
>CBAAAH010000394.1:0-1657 GCA_964658865.1 uncultured Granulicella sp. | reverse complement strand
TTTATCAAACGACCGGATTTTGCCCGTGAGCTTGACGCCACTGACCAGGTAAATGGTGACCGCGCTCTTGTCTTTGCGGACCGTGTTCAGGAAGGTGTCCTGAATATTCTGTGCCGGCTTGGAATCCATAGTGCCGATCTCCCTCTTTCATGCGCGCGTGCGCAGTTCGTTCTATCCAGCCAAATGACTTCGGCAACCGGGCGTGCCGGCAATTTCGTCGAGAACGGAAGCTCAAAGCCCCCAAGACCCAACACGATACGGGGTCGCTTGCTGCCGTGGCAAGCAAAATGCTTCGCGAAAAGCGTCCGCACCTCAGAATAGACGTAAACAAGCATGGCTTGTCTCACCGCGAGGCACATTTGTCGAGACTGCGCGAATATGGGCCGGACAAACCCGTGCCCTAACATGAAGGGATGCCGTTGGCCGACCAGCCCGCTCCTATCGCCATGCTTGACCTGGGCCGCCAGTACGCCGCCGTGGGCGCGGAGATCGGTCGCGCCGTCAGCGACGTCTGCGCCGCCGGCCGCTTCATCCTGGGCCGCGAGGTGGGAGAGTTTGAATTGGCTGTGTCCGCCATGCTCGACAGCGGACCGGCTGTGGGATGCGCCAGCGGCACCGATGCGCTGTGGCTCGCCATGGCCGCGCTCGGTGTGGGCGAGGGGGATGCGGTTGTTACGACACCGTTTTCGTTCTTTGCTACCGTCAGCAGCATTCTGCGGGCGGGTTCGCGGCCGGTGCTTGCCGACATCGATCCCGTCAGCTTCAATCTCTCCTCAGCTGCTGTGGCGGATGCGATCTCCGGTAGTCCCGGCGTGCGCGCCATCATGCCCGTGCACCTGTACGGCCAGTGCGCCGACTGGCAGCCCTTTGCCGAGCTTGCCGCAAAGCATGATCTGCTGCTGATCGAAGATGCCGCGCAGGCCTTCGGAGCGAACTGGCAGGGCGAGCACGCGGGCGCGCTGGGTGATGCCGCTGCGTTCTCGTTTTATCCGACGAAGAACCTGAGCGCATGGGGTGATGCGGGCTTGACCACCTTCCGCGATGAAGCTGCCGCGGAGCGCGCCAAGGCGCTGCGCGCGCATGGCATGCGGCGCCGCTACTACCACGATGAGGTCGGGTGGAACTCGCGGCTGGACACGGTGCAGGCCGCGGTGCTGCTGGTGAAGCTGCGGTACATCGCGCAGTGGAACGCAGACCGCCGTGCCGTTGCCGCACGTTACACGGCACTGTTCACCGGAAGCGGCCTGGTTGGCGCGGTCGAAGATGGCGGCATTGTTCTGCCCATCGCCGATGCTCGCGGCGCGCATGTATGGCACCAGTACGTCATCCGCACGCCACGGCGGGACGATCTGCGGGCGCACCTTGCCGCGCATTACATCGGGTCAGAGATTTACTATCCGGTGCCGCTGCACCTGCAGGATGCATTGCAGGACCTCGGCTATCGCGAGGGACAATTTCCAGAAAGCGAGCGGGCCGCGCGTGAGGTGCTTGCGTTACCCATTTATCCGGAGCTGCGTGAAGACGAGCAGGTGCGGGTGGTGGATGCAGTGAAGAGCTTCTTTGACTGAGACGTGCGCGCACCGCGATACGATGGAACGCTGATGGCCTCCAACCGCAACACCGTCCGTGTTGGCAATGTTTCGTTTTGCAATGACGC
>CBAAAH010000393.1:0-1711 GCA_964658865.1 uncultured Granulicella sp. | reverse complement strand
CGATCGCGAGGGCTCTACGCTCGCTCTTGCGGTCATACATCCGCAGGTCGGCGAGCCGTGTGAGCGCCTGCGGTTCTCTGCCGTCATCCGGAAAGACTGCGACGCCGATGCTTGCGGTCACCTGGATCGTCGCGTTGCCGTAGGCCGGCCCCAGCTGCACGGGTTTCTCAATGGCATGCAACATGGTGGCGCAGATTTGCTGGATTTCGGGAAGACGCATCCCCTCCCGTTCGAAGCTGTGGCGATCTGTGGCCCATGGATTTCCGCCGTCCGGCTCGACTGCAATCAAGGAAAATTCGTCGCCGCCGAAGCGCGCCAGCGTATCGGTCCGCCGTGTTGCCGCCTGCAGATTGGCGGCGATCTGCCGCAGCAGCACGTCGCCGGCATCATGGCCGAGGGTATCGTTGATCTGCTTGAAGCCGTCCAGGTCCACGTTGAACAGGGCCAGCCGACGGCCGTGACGCTCCGTCTGGGTCAGCGCGTGCTGCAGCCGGTCGCCAAAGAGCCGCCGGTTCGGCAGACCGGTCAACTCGTCATGCAGAGCCAGCCATTCATTGCTGCGAATCTGGTCTTCCAGCATCACCAGCAGAAGGCCGACGGTGATGACGAACTTCTGCATGTTCCACAGTTCGCTGGTGACGTTTACCCAGCCGGGATGGCTCGTCGTGACCCACGGATGGGTGACGAAGCAGATTGCCCACATGGTGAAGCCTGCCACCACGGCGATCTTGCCGCGGCTGCCCTTGCGCAGCGACCCATAGAAGAAGATTGCCGAAAGCAGGTACAGGAAAAACAGGCTCAGGTACACCGCGGTCCGGAACTGCTGCACGCGCGTAACGACGATCAGCGGCGCCCAGAGCACTGCGAATGCCGCGTAGTAAGGCCAGGGCCGCCGAAGGATTGCAGAGGACGCGAAACCCGCCGCAAGGCCCAGCAGCACCAGGGAGCGATAGATCCACTCCTGGCGAACGTCGAACCCGTACACCGTAAACAGCGCCAGGTGCGGAACCAGGTTCACGCAAACGAACGCATTGCTGTGGGCCATGCGCCGCAGGGCTCGCGATGCTGAACGCAGGAATAGTGCGCCTGCAATCCCGTATGCGTCCAGTGCCAGCGCATGCATGGCCAGGTGGACGCCGCGGGACGTCTCCATGCCATAGGCGATCCGCGCCGCGCACTCCAGCAAAACCAGCATCAGACCTGCGGTCCACAGCGTGACAATGTTGTCGCTCCGCTTGCTGCGCATCATCAGCAGCACGGCCACGAGCAGTATCATCGCGAGAAAATCGGGCAGCAGGAGGTAATTCATGGCTGTCGCTCACGGGGAGGTGCGATTACGTTTCGCTGCCGCCCGGCACAGGCCATGAACGCCATCCGGTGAAGCGCTTAGCCGCATTGTAAGCGGGAGAGGTTGGCATTCGTGTAAATTCGTGAGAACTTCGCCTTTTCCCGGGGTAATCGCTCCACTGTGGCAGGCGAAGCGGAGCGTCTGTACACTGAGTAACGGCTCAGAGTGCACCGGCAGGAGCAAAGTGTTGCAGATGCAGGTCTTCGCCTTGGCAGGCAGCATCCAACGACTGCGACGGTTTACCTGGCACAAAGAGATTTCAGTTCTGTGAGGAGAGCAAGATGGCAGCAGTTGACGAGAAGGTGAAAAGCATCATCGTGGAACAGCTTCAGGTGGACGAGGCCGAAGTGACGCCCGGCGCGT
>CBAAAH010000392.1:0-1741 GCA_964658865.1 uncultured Granulicella sp. | reverse complement strand
CCGGGCGATGCATCGTTGCCGGTTCACCCACCCGTGACCAAGTGCAAGTCACGGATGGGGCACCCGGCGTGTAATCCATGTGGGTACGGTAGTGGAAATTTTGGGAAAGGTAAAGGGTAGGGTGGAAGCAAGCATCCAGCGAACCCACGTCTCAGAAGCGAGACGTGGGGCACCCGGCAGAGAAGAGCGCGTGAATGGGCCACCCGTCCCGCCGAGGACTAAAGCGTTGCGGCCTCTTGGCGCTTCTGCTCCGCAGAGGCTGTGTTCTTCAGCGCGTCAAGAACCCGTGCGTGGAGTAACAACTCATTCTTCAGCGCCGGGACGTATTCGCGCTTCACCAAGTCTGGTGCGTCTTTGGAGAGTCCTTGAATGGCACTACGCAAGAAGTTTTCGCCGGTAGTCAGGTCCGCGTCGGCACCCGGAAGGTTGCCGAGCGCAGCGTTGCATTGGGCGCGCAGTGCGTAGGCTGCGTTAGTGCCGGAGCCGTCATCGTGGCCTTGGAGAACGACATCCACTGCCTTCTGCGCGTAGAGCATGGCAGGCTGGAACTGCTTGTCGCGAAAGAAGGCCGACGCAGCATAGACGAAAGCGGCGCGGCGTTCGATGAAGCGGGTTTGGTCCGGGAAGTTTGCGGCAAGTTCCGCTGCTTTTGAGCACGGTGATACGGCTGCGCTGGTATCAGGTTTGCGAAAGGCATCGCGACACTTCTCGGCGGCCGGGAAATAGGCGCTGGCGGTCTTTTCGTCATTGCGATTTGCCCCGGGGAGATTGAAGTCGATGGTTGTTTGCAGAGTTTTTTCCGTGGGGACGCCATCGACAAGGAAAGGTTTGTATACCCACTGTTTGGCGCAATCGATAGCGGCTCCGAAGAGCATTGCTAAACCATGATCGGGCTTTGAAATCGGCTTTACAGATTTCACATGCCCGTTTGTGCCTACGACCAGTTCCAGCTCTACGGTTCCCGAGATATGCGCCGCCATGGCTATGGGTGGATAGACAGGAGCCACCTTCTGAATTGGCTCCACAGCGTCGGCGGGTGTTTGTTGTGCGACGGATACACCGGTTAGAAACACGCTTACAAGAGCCAAAGCGAAAATGCGCATGCATCTTTTTATCAGAACCGCTACGACAAAGCCCCGGATTTCTCCGGGGCCTTTGTCGTAGCAGATTCCCTTCGGCAATGACAAACCAAGAAGGGATACTGCGGTGGTGATTGAGGCTTAGTACATGCCGTCCATGCCGCCGCCGCCGTGCGAGTGGCCGCCGCCGGCTGCTTCCTTCTTCTCGGGGATCTCGGCGATGATTGCTTCGGTCGTGAGGAGGAGGCCGCTGATGCTGGCTGCGTTCTGCAGGGCTGTGCGGGTGACCTTGGTTGGGTCGATGACGCCAGACTGGACCAGGTCCTCGTAGACGCCCGTTCCGGCGTTGTAGCCGTAGTTGGTGTCCTTCGATTCGTTAATCTTGTTGATGACGACCGAACCTTCTTCACCGGCGTTGGAGACGATCATGCGGAGCGGCTCTTCGATGGCGCGACGGATGATGGTCGCACCGATCTTTTCGTCACCCTCAAGCGTCTTGATCAACGCGTCGACTGCAGGGATCGTGCGGATGAGCGCTACGCCGCCGCCCGGGACGATGCCTTCTTCGACGGCAGCGCGGGTTGCGTGCATCGCGTCTTCCACGCGGGCCTTCTTTTCCTTCATCTCGGTTTCGGTAGCAGCACCGACCTTGATGACGGCGA
>CBAAAH010000391.1:0-1750 GCA_964658865.1 uncultured Granulicella sp. | reverse complement strand
ATCTTGAGCGCGGAACCTTTGTTTTGCATGCACAAACAGGGTAGCAGGCGCGCCTTTTCTTCGCCATCCTCCGTCGGATGGATCGGCCATTCACCGCCCCGCCCAGGCACGGTTGCGGCGTATACTCTGCCTCAAACGGTTTTGTATTACAAGGAGAGCGCGAACCCATGAGTGAGACAGCACCCAACCACGGCACCAGCATTCTGGGACTGGAGAACGACGGCGTTGCGCTGAACGGCCATGCGCACAGCAATGGGAACGGCCACGCGAAGGACAACAGTTATCCCGTGCCGCAGCCACGCGCCGAGTGGATCGTCAAGCGCCGCGAAGAAGCCGCGCGCACCGGCGATACCAACATGAGCCAAATGCACTTCGCGCGCAAGGGCCTCATTACGGAAGAAATGGCCTACGTCGCGCGCAAGGAAAAGATTTCCGCCGAACTGGTGCGCAGCGAGATCGCCAAAGGCACGATGATTCTTCCAGCGAACATCTGCCATCCGGAGCTGGAACCGATGGCGATCGGCGTGGAATCGCTGTGCAAGATCAATGCGAATATCGGCAATTCCGCACTGTCGTCGAATGTGGATGAAGAACTGCGCAAGCTTCATACCGCCGTGCACTTCGGCGCGGATACGGTGATGGATCTATCCACCGGCGGTGACATTCCCATGATCCGTGAGGCCATCCTGCGGCACTCGCCGGTGCCGATCGGGACCGTGCCGCTGTATGAGGCGCTGAGCCGCGTAAAGCGTGTCGAAGACCTGAACATCGACCTGTATCTTGAGGTGATTGAAGAGCAGGCGCAGCAGGGGGTGGACTATTTCACCATTCACGCCGGCGTTCTCATCCAGTACGTGCCCATGGTGTCCAAGCGCATTACCGGCATCGTGAGCCGCGGCGGCGCCATTCTGGCGCAGTGGATGACCGCGAACCACAAGCAAAATTTCCTGTACGAGAACTTCGACCGCATCACCAAGATCATGGCAAAGTACGACGTCAGCTACTCGCTGGGCGACGGTCTGCGCCCCGGCTGCGTTGCCGATGCCAGCGACGAAGCCCAGTTTGCCGAGTTGAAGACCCTGGGCGAGCTGACCCGGCAGGCATGGAAGGATGATGTGCAGGTCATGATCGAAGGCCCCGGCCATGTGCCGCTGGACAAGATCAAGGAGCAGGTCGACAGGGAAGTGGAGCTGTGCGATGGCGCACCGTTCTACGTTCTGGGTCCGCTGGTGACGGACATTGCCCCCGGTTACGATCACATCACGAGCGCGATCGGTGCGGCCATGATCGGCTGGCATGGCGCGGCGATGCTCTGCTACGTGACGCCAAAGGAGCACTTGGGCTTGCCCAACGAAAAGGACGTGAAGGACGGCATTATTGCGTACAAAATTGCCGCGCATGCCGCCGATATCGCACGCCATCGGCCCGGTGCGCGCGACCGCGACGACGCCATCTCGCACGCGCGCTACACCTTCGACTGGGATGCGCAGTTCGCGCTCTCGCTTGATCCGGAAACCGCGCGCGGCATGCACGACGAGACGCTGCCGGACGACTACTACAAGGAAGCCGCATTCTGCAGCATGTGTGGTCCGAAGTTCTGCTCCATGAACTGGTCCAGCAAAGTCGACAAGTACAACGAAGAGGTACACGGCCTGCGCAAGCCCGACCTGACGCAGATCATGACCGAGCAGATGGCCGTTCGTTAATTCCGATGAAAGCACATGCAAAAGGCCGCGTCCTGGGACGCGGC
>CBAAAH010000390.1:0-1804 GCA_964658865.1 uncultured Granulicella sp. | reverse complement strand
GCCGACGCTGCCGCCTATTCCGGCGCTTGCGTTTTCTGCCGGGTCCCAACGCGCCCTGGACCACGCCATGCTCTCCCTGGGAAGACTCGACGGTGCGGCAGCCACCATGCCGGATGCCGACTTGTTGCTCTACACCTTCGTCCGCAAGGAAGCGGTTCTTTCCTCCCAGATCGAGGGGACCCGATCCACATTGGACGATTTGTTGGTGCACAAGATCGACGCCGTGCCGGGCGCGACGAGCGATGATGTCCGAGAAGTCTCGCGCTACGTCGACGCCATGAATCACGGCTTGGAACGAACGGCCGCTGGTTTTCCGTTATCGACCCGACTGCTACGCGAAATGCATGGTCTCTTACTCGCCGACGGGCGCGGCGCCGGTAAGCAGCCCGGTGAATTCCGTCGCTCCCAGAACTGGATCGGAGGCATGCGTCCCGGAAACGCCTCGTTCGTGCCTCCACCGCCCACGCATCTGGATGCGTGTCTCACCAATCTCGAACAGTACCTGCATGAGTCGGCCAACCCGATCGTGAAAGCAGCCCTGGCCCATGTGCAGTTCGAAACGATTCATCCGTTTCTCGACGGCAATGGGCGGGTCGGGCGTCTCCTCATCACGCTGATGCTGTGCCATGACAACGTTCTGCACAAACCATTGCTGTATCCCAGCTTGTACTTCAAGCGGCACCGTCAACAATACTACGACGAACTGAATGCGCTGCGTGCTCATGGCGACTACGAGCGATGGATCGATTTTTTTACGGAGGCCATTCGCCACAGCGCGGAAGTCGCGATCGAAACCGGCCGACGCGTGACGCAGGTGTTCAGCGAAGACCGGGCGATCCTGCGCGCTGTGCCGCGCATCGCCGGTTCGCTGCTCATGATCCAAGAGTCGCTGCAGGCAAACCCGGTGGCCACGGTGGCGACGCTTCGAGCGGCGACGGGACTGACCACGCCCACCGTCAATTCCTTGCTTCGCGATCTCGAGACGCGGGGGATCGTGAAAGAATCCACCGGGCGGGCGCGGGATCGGGTGTATGTCTATCGTCGTTACCTGGAGGCATTGGCGACGGAGGAGGAGGCGCACTAGCGATCGCGTCACGAGGGATCGAATCAGGAGAAAGCTCAAAAGCAATGATCCCCCTCGCTTTGAGTTCGTAGCAACCGCCGTCGCAGAAAAACTCGCCGCAATGAACGCCGCCGCGTTTTTCCTCAAGCATCGCGAACGCGCGAATTACGCTGCCTTCGACAAAGTCATGAGGCGCAGGGTTCGATAAAAACCTTAGCCCAAAGATCAATTGCCATGAGACGGACTCCACTCGTGCGGAGGTATTTGCCGCAGGGAAATGGGCGACTTCGGACACGGTGCACCCGCGCAGAAGACTCGCGCGTCCGGGCGCGGGCCCCCCTGAGGCTATTGCGGTTCGAGCAGGCCGACCGATCCGTCGATTCTGATGGTGGTACCGAAGGACTGAGATTCCTGACGCAGCGTTTCGAGAATCCTCTCTGCGTTCTCCGGCGAGGCAAGATGCGGGATGCCGCGTCGCGAAGGATCGTCGGTGCGGCCGAGATCGAGGGGATAGAGTTTCACCTGCTTGGTTTCGTCGCCATCGAACGTCGCAACCGCCATCATGCCGTCGTACCACGCGGGCGGATCCAGCCGTGGTGGGGGCGCCGACGCTCCGGAGGAGTGGGCGTTCGTGGGCGGCTGCGGATAGGGACGTGAATTCGGGTAGGCGCGCGACTGCAGCGTGTCCTGCATCAATACGACATCGCTTCTAAACAGGAATCCGCCCATGCCGTAGAACAC
>CBAAAH010000389.1:0-1867 GCA_964658865.1 uncultured Granulicella sp. | reverse complement strand
TTCTCCGGTGTGGTTCGTCGGCATGGTTTTGCCGGTGGTCCCAAGTCGCATGGCCACATGTTCCAGATCCAGGGCTCGATCGGTGCATCGTCCTTTCCATCGCGTGTATTCCCGGGCCAGCGTATGCCGGGTCACTTCGGCGACGCGCAGATTACGGTGCGCAATCTACGGATTCGCGGCATCGATCTGGAAGAAAACCTGATCATGGTCGAGGGCGCTGTTCCAGGAGCGCGCGATGGCGTGGTCTTGGTGTCGAAGGCAAAGGCTCCACCGCGTGAGCGTCGTGGGTTCGCCGGTTCGGGCACGGTCGATCCTTTGAAGGCTTCGAAGAAGGCTTCAGCGGGCAAGGCTCCCGCCAAGAAGAAGTAAATTTGTTTGCGGTGCGGTACCGGCTGAACTTAGTCGGTACCGTTCTGTCGCGAATGCAATACCTGCATCGCGTGGCATCGCTCAACAGCGACAGCGCACTCGGTGACACAGTGACACAAGGGCCGCCGCAATGGTACGGGGTCAAAAGGAAATGCAATGGCAAAGATTAACGTCATGGATCTCGGCGGGAACAAGGTCGGCGAGCTAGAGCTTGCAGACGAAGTGTTCGGCGTCGAAGTGAATGAGGCCCTGCTCTGGGAGGCGGTCAAGCACTATCGTGCTGCACTGCGCCAGGGGACGGCCGCCACGAAAAACAAGAAGCTTGTGTCCGGTTCAGGTAAAAAGTTGTGGAAGCAGAAGGGCACTGGCCGCGCGCGCGTGGGTTCGGTGCGTTCGCCAATCTGGCGTCACGGTGGTACGGTGCACGGACCCCAGCCTCGCAGCTACGAGTATCCCTTTCCGAAGAAGAAGCTGCTCGGTGCCCTGCGCTCGGCGCTCGCTTCCAAGCTGGCCGATGGCAAGTTGACGGTTGTTTCCACGCTCGAAACTGCGGAGCCGAAAACCAAACTCTACCGGCAGATGCTGGACAAGTTCGAAGCCAAGAAGACCGCGCTGCTGGTCGAGAGTGGGAACAAGCTGACCGACAACCTGTTTTACGGCTCACGTAATTTGGATGGTGTCGAGCTGGTGCTGAGTTCGGAAGTGCATCCCTACGACCTGCTCCGCTACGAGCATGCAATTTTCTCGCAGGACGCCATTGAGGCCCTGCAGGAGACGCTGAAGAAGAATGTGAGCAAGCGCAAGCTCGCTGCTCAGAAGGAGGCTGCGTAATGTCGACTCTGTATAACGTCATTCGCCGGCCGCTGATCACTGAAAAGGGAATCGGCGTAAAAGAAACTGAAGGCACGCTGGTGTTCGAAGTGGCATGCGATGCGACCAAGACCGAAGTGAAGCAGGCAGTCGAGACCCTGTTCAAGGTAAAGGTTTCTACGATTCGTACGGCAACAATGCCCGGCAAGGAACGTCGCCGTGGTAAGTTCTCGGGCTATCGGCCGGATTGGAAAAAGGCGTATGTCCGCCTGCGGTCTGGCGAAAAGATGCCGGAGTATGTCAACAGCCTGTAACGGGCATCGATTCAGCGGGAGAGCAGGTTGGCGAGTCGGCTAGCTTGCTTGTACCTATCCAAGCTGACGCGAGTAAGTCAACTGTAACTTCATCCGCGCGCCTGACTAGCTATGCGGAGGGCAAGGATTAAAGCAATGCCGATTAGAACCTTTCGACCAATTACACCGACGCTGCGTTTCCAGTCGCGTTTGATGACGTCGGATATCACGACCAGCGAGCCGTATAAGCCGCTGCTCACTGTGAAGCCGCGCACCGGTGGTCGTAATTCGTCCGGTAAGATGACCATGCGCCACCACGGTGGCGGGCACAAGCAGAAGCTCCGTCTCATCGACTTCAAGCGCGACAAGTTCGGTGTCCCCGGTAAGGTGGAAAC
>CBAAAH010000388.1:0-1989 GCA_964658865.1 uncultured Granulicella sp. | reverse complement strand
AAACTGCTTGCACGAGTACACGATCTCGCGCGGCACCACGCCGTCTTTCAGGATGCGACCTTCGTTGTAAATGTCTTTCAGAAACAGGTTGAGGGCTGTGATGCGCTGCTTCAAGCCGCGCTCCACGCGCTCCCACTCCCGCGCGGTGATGACGCGCGGCAGCAGGTCGTAGGGGAAGATTTTCTCGGTGCCCTCGTCCTTGCCGTACACGGTAAACGTGATGCCCTGGTTGAGGAACGACAAGTCCGCCGCTTGTTTTTTGCGTTGCAACTCCGCCTGGGGCAGGCTGCCGAAATGTTCCATCAGGGGGACGTAGTGCTCATGCAGCTCACCGGCGGCCTTGAACATTTCGTCGTAGGCGTGGTCGAGCTGATATTGATCCAGCGTAGGGCGCTTCGGCTCAGAGGTCGGCATCAGTATCCCAAGTATAGGGGCGAACATTGCCGATTTGTCACAGACTGTTCATCGTGTGCGACAACTTGCCTAACGCGCGAGCGGCCACACCAGCAACACCGCGAGCCAGTGGCGCTCTGTGTTGCCGGGCTCTTCTACATCGCTGCGTCGCTTGCCGTCGGGCACGATGGTCAGGATTTGTTCGCGACGTTCACGCATGACCGTCACGCTGACCGGATGGCCTTTGCTGTCGTGCAGGGCGTGCGCCCAATCGTTGCGCGTGGCGACAGGCTGTCCGTTTACCCGGCACACCACGTCACCCGCGTGCAGGCCTGCGAAGGCTGCGGGAGAGTTCGCGTCCACGCTATGCACCAGCAGCCCCGTGCTGGTTTTCAGGCCGAAGTACTCGGAGAGCTGGGGGCCGATCTCGTCTACCATGGCACCGGTGTACGCGGCACCGCCCGGCAATAAATGGCTACCGACGAAGTTATGGCCGAAGGTGCCGGTTCGGACTTTGGGCGGCGGCGGAACGGCAGTGTCGTCCGGAACGTCAGGCGGCGCGGGGACCACAAAGTGCTGCTCCCATGCGAGCCTGCCCACCTCGTCGCGGTCGGCCATTACGGCCGTGAAGGTCTGCGTTACACCGTCGCGGCTCAGCGTAATCTGCGCGCTGCGGCCGGGCGGCATCTCACGCAGCAGACGTGTTAGTTGATCTTCACTGTCGATGGTTGTGCCGTTCACGTTCAGCAGCACATCGTGTTCGCGAATACCCGCCTTCCATGCCGGGCTATCGTGATCGACCATGACCACGCAGGCTCCGTGCGTCTCCTTTAGGTGCAGCGGCATCAACGCGGGGTCGCCGACGGTGCGCGTCGCCACGCCGAGAAAGCCCTGCCCACTGTTGTGCATGCCGTTGGAAGGCAAGGCGATGAGGCACTGCAACGATGCGGGAGGTCGCTCGGCCAGGGAGGTGATCGCACTGGAACAGAGGCCCACTGCACCCAGCAACATGTACTTACTGAATGCCATTGGAACCCTCGAGCGCCTGCATGGATGCAGTGCGGATGTAGGGATTCTCGTCCTGGGTGCTGACCGTGTGCAGCACTTGGCGCACGCTGCTGTCGGCCTCCACCGGCTCCAGCATGCTGATGGCGCGGGTACGCACGGTGCTGCTGGAGTCGCGCATCAGACTTTCCAGCACGGCGTCACGCACACGTTGGTCCAGCGCGACAAACGGCTGCAAACCCTCCAACGCTTTCATGCGCACCTGCGGACTTTTGTCGTAGCGCAGGCTTACCAGCAGGGCATCGCGAAACCCGCGGCCGTCGGCTCCATTGGCATTTTGTGCTTCGCACTGACGACCGGCGCGGCACTCGCTCGCCAGCAGGCCGACACTCTGCTCGCGCAACTGGTTGTCGGTGCCGTGCTGGGCGGCGTTCATCAGCAACTGGCGAATCTGCGGGTCGTCTAGCGAACCCTGCATCGTCTCGGGAACGATGCGGTTGTACTTTACTTCCACCACTTCGCTGTTCGGTGTTTGCACCACGCCGCTCACATTGCCGATGATGCTGTGGGTATCGTTTGTAAGCGTTACCG
>CBAAAH010000387.1:0-2021 GCA_964658865.1 uncultured Granulicella sp. | reverse complement strand
GGCCGGCGCGCTCGATGCCGGCCTGGCGACCGCGCGCGGCGAATGCATCGCCATTTTCGACGCCGATTTCGTCCCTCCGCCCGACTGGCTGATGAAGATCGTCCACCAGTTCGCGGACCCGGCCATCGGCATGGTGCAAACACGCTGGACCCACCTGAATCGGAACTTCAGCTTTCTGACGCAGGTGGAAGCCATTCTGCTGGACGGGCATTTTGTGCTGGAGCATGGCGGCCGATCGCGCGCGGATGTCTTCTTCAACTTCAACGGCACGGCCGGCATGTGGCGCCGCATCGCCATCGACGAGGCCGGCGGCTGGCAGCACGATACCCTCACCGAAGACACCGATCTTAGCTACCGCGCACAGTTGAAAGGCTGGAAGTTCAAGTATCTGCAGGATGTGGAGTGCCCTGCGGAACTGCCCATTGAGATGACCGCGTTCAAGACGCAGCAGGCGCGCTGGGCAAAGGGTCTGATTCAGACAGCGAAAAAGATCCTGCCGCGTGTGCTGAAATCCGATGCGCCGTTCCACACCAAACTGGAAGCCTGGTACCACCTCACGGCCAACCTCAGCTACCCGCTCATGATCGTGCTCAGCGTGCTGCTCATGCCTGCCATGATTATCCGCTCGTGGCAGGGGTGGCTGCAGATGCTGCTGATCGACTTCCCGCTGTTCATGGCCAGCACGTTTTCCATCTCGTCGTTTTACCTGGTCAGCCAGAAAGAGCTGTTTCCCCGCCGTTGGTATCGCACGTTTCTGTACCTGCCCATGCTCATGGCCCTTGGTGTTGGGCTCACCATTACCAACACCAAGGCCGTGCTGGAAGCGTTGTTCGGCGTGCAATCCGCCTTTGCGCGCACGCCGAAATACCGTGTCGAAAAAAAAGGTGAGCGTTCGCAGGCGAAGAAGTACCGCAAGCGGCTCGGCATCATTCCGTGGATCGAGCTGACCATCGGCTGCTACTTCGCATTTACCGTCTGGTACGCCGTCAGCAGCGAAAACTATTTCACGGTGCCTTTCCTTCTGCTCTTCGTTTTCGGCTACTGGTACACCGGTCTTTTGAGCCTGCTGCAAGGCCGCTTCGATCGGTTCCGTTCCGGAGACTCCATGCATGAGAAACCGTACCCGGTAGGCATCTAGTTTCCGCCATTCGCTTGCTACACTGCTGTAGACCGTTAACAACCTTAAGGGAGAACTCTACTGATCGGACTTTTTATCCCGATTGCAGAAGCGATCATCGCGGGTTATCTTTTCGTCGTTGTTGTCTACATGGCGTGCATGCTGCTGCTCACGCGACTCGGCCGTAAGGTGCTGATGAACGGCGACTGCGTCAGCAACACGTATACCGTGCTGCTCTGCGTCACGTGGTTTGCGGCTTCGACGGTTGGCGCATACCTCTGCTGCAGCATGTCTCCCCTCACGCCCTATGGTCCGGTCCTGCTTCCTGCCCTGCTCGCGGTTCTCTCCGGCCTTGTCGTGCTCCGGACCATGAAGCAGTTACCGGGCCAGCAGACCCTTTCCGCTACGGCGGCCGTCGCCCTCATGATCGTGGCGGGCACCGTCGGCGGCATGCACCTGCGCCACATTCTTTAGACATTGACATGCAAGCCACACCTACAGCCATCCCCGATGTCGTCCTGCTCGAACCGAAGATCTTCGGCGACGAGCGCGGCTTTTTTTACGAATCCTGGTCCGAGCGCACCTTTCAGCAGCTCGGCCTGCCGACCCGCTTTGTCCAGGATAACCACTCCCGCTCGCTGCGGGGCGTGCTGCGCGGTATCCACTATCAGCTCCACCAGCCACAAGGAAAACTTGTGCGTGTGCTGTCTGGTGAGGTGTTCGACGTCGCAGTCGACCTGAGACGATCGTCGCCAACCTTCGGGCAGTGGGTCGGCGAATTTTTAAGCGAGGCAAACCGCCAACAGCTCTGGATTCCACCCGGCTTCGGCCATGCATTTCTCGTGCTTTCAGATACGGCAGAATTTGCGTACAAGGCGTCGGAGTTCTACGCACCGCAGCAGGA
>CBAAAH010000386.1:0-2038 GCA_964658865.1 uncultured Granulicella sp. | reverse complement strand
TCGGGAAAATTGGTTTCGAACGCGACCACAAATTCCTGGTCATCGATGCCGAAGGAGTACGTCGTGTTGAGCTTCACGCGTGGAAAGCTGAGGCCGACGCGGATGTGCTCATCCATCAGGCGCTTGCGCTCGTTCATGCTCAGCAGGTACCACGGTCGCGTCTTCCAGAACGGGTAGATGAAGATGTATTTGTGGCCGCCCGGGCGAATCGCGCCGCGGCCCTCGCCTTCGCTTTCGTCCTCGCGGTCAATCTGGTATTGCGACCGCTTGGTCATGGAGAGAAAGCTGTGCGGCGTGTCGATGTAGCCGCCGAGCGGCGTCGCCAGGAGCTCGGCGCGCATGCGGTTCATCTCTTCCACCGAGTAGCAGATCGACCAGACGCAGAAGTCGCAGTCGCCGCGTGTGCCGACCGTGGAGTAGGTGAGCGAGAGGAACTCGCCCAGCTTGTTCCAGCGCTGCAGCACCTCGATGAACGCGGCCTTGTGCGCGGCACGCTGTTCCGCGGGTAAACGTCGCCATTCCGGCATGATCTTGTAAAACGAGAACGCAACGATCTGCCGCTTGACCGCCGGGCCGCCGTGCGTTGCGGGACGGCCACCAGCCGCCGGTGCGGTCGCGGGTGCGCTGCCTGTTGCCGTTGCCGGCGTGGCGGCGGGCGTAATGGTGTGGGTGGTCTCGGTTGTCGCGGTCTCTGCCATGTCATTCAGGATACGAGTCGCCGGTCCGGTCCGCAAACGCCGTGTTCACGCGGTGCGCTGCCTCGGCAGATATACTGCGTTGGAACCCGAGGCAACTTCGAACCCTTCATGACCGAAAAGATCATCAACTTTCTGCTGCCCTACGTCACCGGACTGATTGCCGCCATCGGCTACCCCGGTGTCGCCCTGCTCATGGCCATTGAATCCGCGTGCATTCCGCTGCCGAGCGAAATCATTATGCCGTTTGCCGGATACGTGGTGTACCAGGGCAAGATGAACCTGTTCCTTGCGGCGACGGCGGGCGCGATCGGCTGCAACCTGGGTTCGGTGGTGGCGTACTGGATCGGCGCGCACGGCGGCCGGCCCCTGGTGGAAAAGTTTGGCCGGTACGTGTTGATGAGCCGGCGCGATCTGGACCGGGTGGATCATTATTTTCAAAAGTACGGCGACATCACCGTGCTGATCGGTCGCCTGCTGCCGGTGGTGCGCACGTTTATTGCGCTGCCGGCGGGTATCGCGCGCATGCCGCAGTTGCGGTTCCACATCTACACGTTTCTGGGTTCGTGGCCGTGGTGCTTTGCGCTGGCCTATGTCGGTATGAAGGCAGGCGCTAGCTGGGACGATCCAAAGTCGCCATTGAAGCAGATTCTGCATAAGGCGGATGCCGTGATCCTGGTCCTGCTGCTTGCGGGCGTGGTGTGGTTCGTGTGGTCGCACCTGAAGCATCGGGATGAACCGAGCGCGGGTTAATTTGCGTACGTCGGACTAGTGGTGGCAGCAGTGCTTGCCTCCTTGGCCTTCCACCGGCGTTTCGTCCATCATGCGCAGCATTTCCGGCCCGCCAGTGCGCAGAAAGCGCCAGAGCAGCAGCGCGGCGATCAGCAGAAACAACAGGTTTAGCACGCTGGTGTAGTTCCAGCGGATCGATTCCTGCATGATCTGCGCCCTGCGCTCGTGCGGCACCAGGTGCAACGCGCGGAACAGGAACTCCACCGCAAGCGCTGCAAGCGCCATGGCGATGTAGAACGTGACACCCAGCAACGCCGCGACTTTTAAGCCGTAGTACTTGCGGTAGATATTGAGCAGAGGAAAGATGATGAGGTCTGCGAACAGAAAGGCGATCACTCCGCCAAAGCTGATGCCGCCGTTCCACAGCACCGCCGCAAGCGGCACGTTGCCGATGGAGCAGACGAACGAAAGTACGGCAACCAGCGGACCGACGAACGGCCCCCAGAACAGCGCCAGCGTGGGATGATGCACGAGAAAGAATCCCTGCCAGAAGCTCTGTGGCACCCAGGCCGCCAGCGCACCACCGATCAGCAGGCCGCCGCCAATATCCC
>CBAAAH010000385.1:0-2063 GCA_964658865.1 uncultured Granulicella sp. | reverse complement strand
TGTTCTCGGCGTTCCGGCGGTGCTGGTGGACGAGAACGGCGCACCCATCACGCGGCAGGTCAGCGACACGGAAATCCTGACGCACCTGGATCGCCATAGCAAGGCCGTGATGCAGCCCTTCTACAAGACGAGCGAGTTCTGCAGCAGTTGCCACAAGGCCGCGTTGCCGCATTCGCTGAACGGCTACAAGTGGCAGCGCGCCATCAGCCTGTATGACGAATGGCAGAACAGTAGCTTCGCCAAGCAGTCGCCGCTGCCTTTCTATGTGAAGGACTCCGTCAGCACCTGTGAGACCTGCCACATGCAGCGCGAGCAGTTGACGAACGTCGATCCCGGCGCGAAAAAGGGAATGCTCGCCTCGCATCGTTGGCTCGGCGCGAACACGGTCGTGCCGCAGTATTACAAGTTCGACGAGCAGGCGAAGCGCATCCAGGAGTTCCTGAAATCCGGCTCGTTCAACGTCGATCTTTTTGCCATCGAGCATGGCGATCGCAACGCCGCGGCCACCGCTGAAAACACGGGCACGCTCTCCGCGCCGCTCGGGCTGACCGGGTTTGTGCTCAAGCCGGGTGAGCCGATCGTCGTCGACGTGGTGATCCAGAACAAGGGCATTGCCCATTCGCACGTGCCCGAACAGCGCGACATGTATGAGAGCTGGACCGCGTTTACCGTCAAGGATGCGGCCGGCAAAACACTCTTCGAGAGCGGGACGACCGATCCGAAAACCGGCGAATTGAACACGCACGTGCACAGCTTTACCAACCGGCTGATCAACATCAACGGTACGCTGAACGCGCGGCACGAAGTGTGGAACAACCGCATCGTCGCGTACAACAACTCCATCCAGAGCGGCCGCTCGCAAATTGTGCGCTATGGCTTTACCGTGCCGCAGAATGCCGGCGACCTGACGATTACAGCTACCGTAAAATATCGCCGCTTTGCGCAGCACTTTATGGATTTCGGCATGGGCAAGCATTACGAGCAGCCCATCGTCGACATGAACAGCGCGACGCGGACGCTGCACATCGGCGAAAACAAACCGGATACACCGCTGCCCGTGGGAACCAAGGACACTGGCATCAAGGAATGGATGCGCTGGAATAACTACGGCGTCGGTCTGTTGGATGCGCAGCAGTACGCGGCATCGGTCGATGCCTTTGCGCACGTCGCGAAGCTGCGGCCGGACTACGCGGATGCCTACACGAACCAGGCCATCGTTGAAATTCAATGGGAGAAGTATGACAACGCACGGCCGCACCTGGAGAAGGCGCTGAGCCTGTCGCCGAACAATGCGCGCGCGCTGTACTATCGCGCATTGGTGGAGCGCAACGGCGGCGAACTCGACGCGGCCATCACCGATCTGCAGGCAGTGGCAAAGCAGTTTCCACGCTCGCGCGATGCCCACCGCGAACTCGGCTTCAGCTACTACCAGCAGCATAAGTACGAGGACGCCAAGGCGGAGTATCTTGCCGTGCAATCCATCGATCCAGACGACCTTTCCGCGCACTACATCCTGTCGATCGTCTACCGCCGCTTGAACATGAAATCCGAGGCCGCAAAAGAAGCCGCTTCCTTTGCGGACCAGAAGGACGACCCCACCGCGAACACCTATGCCTTGGAATACCTGCGCAAGCATCCTGAGGTCGCGAACGAGTCTGTCGCTTGGCATGTGGACACGCTGGACCCGGTCACCGGTGGCCCCGGCATGGCGCAGCTTGCGGCGAAACCCTGACGTGCTGCTAGGCTGAACTCATCATGCCGCGATCCCCACGCACGCTGCTCCTTCTCGCGCCGCTCCTATTCACCGCTGCAGCCCATGCCGACTCCGACAAGGGCAGGGCCGCTGGCCTGGAGGTGTATAAAGCCTTTGGTTGCGCCCAGTGCCACAATGCCGACCTGTCCGGCACTGACAAGGGGCCAAACTTGCAGGGTGTCGGCAAGCAAATGCACCAGTTCGACATCACGCAGCAGGTGCACAATGGTGGCGGCGGTATGCCGGCATTCGGCGATGTGATCGACGAGCAGCAGATGATTCACCTGGTGGAATACCTGCATGCGCAACG
>CBAAAH010000384.1:0-2071 GCA_964658865.1 uncultured Granulicella sp. | reverse complement strand
GGACCGTTATCAGGCGGCATACGGTAAACCGCCGTCCGCGCTGTTCATTACGCACACCCATATGGACCACGTGGCGGGGCTGGAGCGGCTGTTTTTCCGTCTGTGGTTCGACGAGACCCTGCGCGGCAATACCAAGGTTTTTCTGCATGCCGCGCTGCTGCCGTGGCTGCAGGCGCGCGTCGCGGACTATCCGGGCGCGCTGGCCGAAGGCGGCGTCAATTACTGGGAGGCCTTCCGGTTGGTACCATGCACGCGCGGATTCTGGCTGGAGGGGCTGTGGTTCGACGTGTTCGGCACGCGCCATCATGCGCCAGGGACCTCGTTTGGCGTCGCGCTGGACGGCAGCTTTGTCTACACCGGCGACACGCGGCCGATTCCCGAGGTCCTGGGGAGGTACGCCGGCGGACCGGAGCTGATCGCGCATGATTGCGGCCTGATCGGCAATCCTTCGCATACGGGCGTGGACGATCTCGAGCGCGAATATGCCCAGTCGCTGCGTTTGCAATGCCTGCTTTACCACTATGGCAGCGCTGCCGACGGGGCCACACTCGGTTCCCGCGGATTTCGTATCGCCGGCACCGGCGAACGCGTCGCGTTGGCCCAGCCCGCCCCGCCTAGGGCTGATGCAGGTTGAATCGTGGGGTTTGCTTGCCTGTAATGGCTCCGGACGCTATCCTTCCACTCCTTTGTCGGGCTGGATGTCCGGGCGAAGAGGTTGCAAGGAGAGGTGTCCGAGTGGTTGAAGGAGCACGCCTGGAAAGTGTGTATACGGTCAAACGTATCGCGGGTTCGAATCCCGCTCTCTCCGCCAATTCTTGAGTGATAGGTGCGACAGGCCAAAAGCCAGGCGCACCGTAAAAATACAAGCTAAGCAATCAGCTTGACGTCTATGGTGGCCCCGTCGGTCCCCCCGCGACGATAGTTCGCAAACTCCGCCAGGTCCGGAAGGAAGCAACGGTAGCGAATGATTCGGGTGCCGGGGTGTGGCTGGCGGGGCCGCCGCCTTTTTCGGGGTTGCCTCGCAGCCTATGCGACAGGCACGGCGCAGAATGGCGGCTACTGCGCGGCTTTGGCTACTGACTTGCCATCGCCGACTTGGCACAATCCTGCTTTGCCCCAACGTTGGTAGCCATGTCCTATCAGGTACTCGCACGCAAGTGGCGCCCGCGCAAGTTCTCCGAACTGGTCGGGCAGGAGCATGTCGTGCGCGCGCTCACCAATGCGCTCGATACCGGCCGCATGCACCACGCCTATCTGTTCACCGGCACGCGCGGCGTCGGCAAGACCACGATCGCGCGCATTTTTGCCAAGTCGCTGAACTGCGAGCGTGGCCAGTCGGCGGATCCGTGCGGCGAGTGTTCGGTGTGTACCTCGGTCGATGAGGGGCGCTTCGTCGACCTGCTGGAAATCGATGCAGCCAGCAACACTGGCGTGGACGATGTGCGCGAGGTCATCGAGAACGCGCAGTACGCGCCGTCGCGAGGTCGCTTCAAGGTGTACCTGGTCGATGAGGTGCACATGCTTTCGCGCAATGCGTTCAACGCGTTGCTGAAGACGCTGGAAGAACCGCCGCCGCACGTGAAGTTTCTGCTCGCCACCACCGACCCGCAGAAGCTGCCGGTGACGGTGCTGTCGCGCTGCCTGAAGTTCAACCTCAAGCGGCTGCTGCCGGAACAGATTTCCGGCCAGATGCGGCACATTCTGGGCGCTGAAAACATCGCCTACGACGACAGCGCCATCGTTGAACTGGCGCGTGCGGCCGACGGTTCGCTGCGCGATGGTCTGTCGCTGCTCGACCAGGCGATTGCCTATGGCGGCGGTGCGCTGCATGCCGACGATGTGCGCACGATGCTGGGCAGCGTGGCGCGCGGTCAGGTGCTTGGCGTGCTCGAAGCGCTGGCCGCCGGCGATGGCGAACGGCTGCTGGCCGAATGCACGCAGATCGCCTCGTACTCGCCGGACTTCGGCGGCGTGCTGGACGATCTGGCCAGCGTGCTGCATCGCCTGCAGCTGATCCAGCTGATTCCCGGTTACAAGCCCGAAGAAGGCAGCGACGACGACAGCGCGCTGG
>CBAAAH010000383.1:0-2079 GCA_964658865.1 uncultured Granulicella sp. | reverse complement strand
TGCCATTGCGTCGCGCAATGCCTTCCCCGGCCCCGGCGTCCACAACACGGACATGCGCCTCTCCCGCATCTTCCCGCTGCCCTTCGAAGGCATGCGGCTTGAGATTGCAGCCGAAGCGTTCAACCTCGCCAATCACCGCAATATCCTAACCGTCAGCACCGTCAACCAGGCGTTTGCCACTGCCGGTGCCACGTCGCAGGGAACGACCTGCCCGACCACCGCGACGGATGGTTGCATCGTCCCCTACACCCAGACCGCGTTCGGCACGCAGACTGGAACCTCGGGCACTCTGTACGGTCCTCGCCAGCTCCAATTTCTGGGTCGCCTCTCGTTCTAGCTCCAACTCGGCAACAAACAGCAAAGCCCGGGCGGTTGCCGGGGCTTTGCTGTTTGCTTTTTTTTGCGGGAAAGCTCGACATGGCCGAGGCTTCGCTCAATCTGGTGCACCCGAGAGGATTCGAACCTCTGACCTACAGCTTCGGAGGCTGCCGCTCTATCCAGCTGAGCTACGGGTGCCTGAACACAGTCTACACCGAGGGCTGGGGCAGGGGACCGGCTTCTGCCTCAAGCTTCTTCCGCTTCAACTCTTCCATTACCGATCCAATCAGCTCTTTAGCATCGTTCACGCCTTGCATCACCGCCTGCAAATCCAGCGCAGGCTTTGACGGATTCCGGTTCGAGACGCAGTACACGCCATGCTGCCCGACCAGCGCCAAAGCATCGGTGAGCACGTCGAGCGAAACCGCCAACCGGCCTCGCTCGACACCCATCATGAATTCGTACTTTTCGAGCTCGTCCTTGCGGTCCCAGTAAACGGACAAGCTACCACTCCTTCGCTGCGGTATCGATCTGCACCGCCTGCGCTGCTACCGGAGCCTGCCACCGCAGCACGGGCTTTCGCGCCGCGCCTGTCTCGTCCAGCCGTCGAATGCGCGTCGAATGTGGAGCGGTCTTCACCAGTTCCGGATTTTCCGCGGCCTCGCGCGCGATTTGCTGCAGCGCATCGATCAGCAGGTCGAGTTCCTCGCGGCTTTCACTCTCGGTCGGTTCGATCATCATGGCGCCGCTCACGATCATGGGGAAGCTGACCGTGTACGCGTGGAAGCCGTAATCGATCAGCCGCTTGCCCATGTCGCCGGTCTTAACGCCGTTCTTCGCCTGCAGCTTGTCGCTGAAGACGACCTCGTGCATCGACCGCGTCTTGTACGGCAGGTCGAAGTAGCCTTCCAGCTTGGCACGAATGTAGTTTGCGTTCAGCACGGCATCTTCGGTCGTCAGGCGCAGACCGTCCGGGCCGTTGGCCAGCGTGTACGCCAGGGCGCGCACAAACATGCCGAAATTGCCGTAGAACATGCGCACGCGGCCTACGGACTGCGGCCGGTTGTAGTCGAAACCAAGCGTCCCGTCGGCTTTTTCGACCACGGTCGGCTTCGGCAGAAACGGCTCCAGAATGGCCTTGCACGCGACAGGACCGCTACCGGGACCACCGCCGCCATGCGGTGTGGAGAACGTCTTGTGCAGGTTCAGGTGCATCACGTCCGCGCCAAAGTCGCCTGGGCGCGTTTTGCCCACCAGCGCATTCATGTTCGCGCCATCCATGTATAGCAGCGCGCCCCTGGCGTGCAGAATCTCTGCAATCTCGTGGATCTGCGACTCGAACACGCCGATGGTCGACGGATTGGTGAGCATGAGCGCGGCGGTATCGTCGTCCACGGCGGCGCGGAGTTCGTCGAGATCGATCGCGCCCTCGGCATTCGACTTCAGGTTCTTGACTTGGTAGCCGACGACGGCGGCGGTCGCGGGGTTCGTGCCATGCGCGGAATCCGGTACCAGTACCGTCTTGCGCGCGTTACCCTTGCTCTCATGGTAGGCGCGCACCATCAGAATGCCGGTAAATTCGCCGTGCGCACCGGCTGCGGGCTGCAGCGTAATCGCGTCCATGCCGGTGATTTCCAGCAGGCAATCTTGCAGCAGCTTCATGATGCCGAGTGCACCCTGGCTAAGCGATTCCGGCTGATACGGGTGCGCATCGGCGATGCCTTCCAGTCGCGACACGGCCTCGTTGACACGGCCGTTGTA
>CBAAAH010000382.1:0-2131 GCA_964658865.1 uncultured Granulicella sp. | reverse complement strand
CCGTGTCAGAGATTGCTTTCACACAGCGAAAGGGTAAACCATGCGCGACGGCAAGCCGTGCAACGGTCACGGCTTCCATGTCTACGGCCCGAGCGTCAGGATAGGCGGCGGCCAGGCGGACTTTTTCTTCGCGCGCGGCCACCCGGCGGGCAGTCACCAGCGTGCCGCGAGCAGACCAGTTCGTTGCGGCACAGGGGAAAGTTTCGCCGGTAGCAAGGTCCAGTACAGCCTCTGGACGAAGCGTGCTTCCGGCCGGTGTTTCGGAACGCAACGAACCCGCCCAGCCGACCGAATACACTGCAGTCGGCTTGCACACCTGGAACGCCCGCTGAAACGCTCGCGTCGCCGGCCCGGCACCCATCCCGGCATGAAAGGCAAAAATCGTATTGCTCGGATGTTGAAATCCGTGCACCTCACCGACCGACTCCAGCGCAGCCCAGGACCGCGTCAGATGCTTCAGCTCCCCGGGCATTGCGGCAATCAGGACGATGGCCGGGTTTGCCGGGGCATGGCTGGGCGGCTCCTCCAGGGTAACGGTGCCCCGTAACAGACTTGTCTTCTGATCTGCCATCGGCTACTTTCCGACCGTCGCTTCAGGAAATGGTGGCGCATAGCCGTTCGCAACGAACCACTCCATCGCGGCACGTAGCGCACGGTACACGGGCAGTACGCGAAATCCAAGGTCGCGCTCCGCCTTGGTTGAGGACGCCCACATCATTTTTCGGCCCATCTGCACGGCCTCCACGGTCGCCCTGGGCTCCTTGCCCCGCAACTTGCCAGTCACCGTCTCATCGAAATACGCAAATGCCAGGGCGACAGCGTGCGGCACCTTCATCGTGGGGCTGGGCAGGCCGCTGATCGCGGACATCTTGTCCAGAATCTGCTTGAGCGTCAGGTTTTCGCCACCCAGAATGTAACGTTCACCCAACACTCCGCGTTCCAGGACGACTAAATGCATCCGCGCAATCTCGTCCACATCGACCAGATTCAAGCCGGTATCGACATACGCCGGGAACTTGCCCTTTAGAAAATCGACCACAATGCGGCCGGTCGGCGTAGGCTTGCGGTCGGCAGGGCCGATGGGCGTCGTCGGATTCAGGCAGATCACGTGCTGGCCGTCGCGCGCGGCGTTCAGTGCCGCCTGTTCCGCCAGCCACTTCGACCGCTTGTAGTGCCCGATCATGTCCGCCTCGGTCACGGGCGTCTGCTCGTCAACGATGGTGCCATCCCGTTTGAATCCCATGGTAGCGACGGACGACGTGTACACCACACGGGGAACACCCACTTCCCGCGCGATGCGCAACAGGTCGCGGGTGCCCTCAACGTTGCTCTTGTACATCTCCACCGGATCGGGCACCCACAGCCGGTAGTCCGCCGCAACATGAATCAGGGCATCGCATCCCTGTAGCGCAGACCGCAGCGACTCGGAGTGGCGTAGGTCGCCCTCCACCAACTCCGCATCGGCCAAGTCCTGCACCACTGCCAGATTGCTCGTCTTGCGGGTGAGCAGCCGCAGCTTCGCGCCCTGCATAGCGGCGGCATGAGCCACGTGGGAACCGACAAAGCCAGTCGACCCGGTGAGGAACAGCTTCACGCATCTACCCGGGTGAGCAATACGATTTCCAGCGAGGACGCAACCACATTCACACCAACCTCGGGGATAACTCCATCGAAGCTGATGAGAGCGCCATCCGTGTAGCCCTGCTGATTGACGGTGAGCCAACCCCAGAAGAACGGCTTGCCGATAAAGCGGCTCCACGGGGCGTCACCGGTCAAGTCGTCCAGGTCCCCTGTATCGCCCACAGGCCCAAAGACAACAACCAGAGTGTCTTGATCCGGATCGCTCTTCAGCGAAAGCGCATCGTTCCCGAAGACGAGCAGAAGAACTTCGCCATCTTCGGCATCGCCATGCAATACGGCAGTCAACTGTTTTTGCCCGCAGGCCTGAAAAGGTTCGAGAGCGGTGCTTTTCAACACGGAAACGGCTTTCGCTGCCTGGCTCATGGAATCAGTCCAGCTTTTCCGGTTCGATCTGGATATTTTTTTCGCCGGCGGCCTTCTTTTCCCAGTACTTCTTAACCCAGGCTTCAAAGGTGCGACCGGCAGCAGTGTCGCGGCCGGTAAACGAAAG
>CBAAAH010000381.1:0-2151 GCA_964658865.1 uncultured Granulicella sp. | reverse complement strand
GTTTTCATTTCCTGCATTCCGCGATCGTGCGCGCCTGCCTGCCACTGGCGGTTGCGGCGATCTCCACCGCGATCGCGTGCGGTCAGCTCACGTTGCTGCCCATGCCGCGAGAACTGCATGAGGAACGCACGCTGCCGCTCAGCAGCGGTGTGGCGGTCGTCTGCGCCTCGTGCGATCCTGCGGACAGCTTCGCCGCAGAAGACCTGGCCACCGCGCTGCGTGGCATGGGCGTGGCCACGACGGCGGGTTCTCCCGTGACCGTAAACCTGCTGCGTGCCACGTCGCCCGAGGGCAGACAGGCGCTTGGAGTCACGTCGTTTTCTCCAGAAATACAGGCGGAAGGCTATGTCCTCGTGCCGCGCGGCAACGGCATCGCCGTCGTCGCTGCCAGTCCCGAAGGCATGTTCTACGGTGCGCAAACGGTCAAGCAACTGGTAGAAACCGGCAAGCCCGGTGGCGCGGTACTGCACATCGCCACAGTCCGTGACTGGCCCGCCATGCGCTACCGTGGCCTGCACGACGACCTCTCCCGCGGCCCCGTGCCCACGCTCGACTTCCAGAAAAAACAGATCCGCACGCTGGCCGCATACAAGGCCAACGTGTACTCCCCGTACTTTGAAAACACGATGCAGTACCTCTCCGACCCGCTGGCCGCGCCGCCCGGTGGCTCGATTTCGCCGGCGGAAGCGCAGGAGCTGGTCGCCTACGCCGCGAAGTATCACGTCACCATCATTCCTGAGCAGGAAGCGTTCGGCCACCTGCACTTCATGCTGGAAGAGGAGCTGTACGCACCGCTGGCGGAGACACCGCACGGCCATGTAATCGCGCCCGGGGCACCCGGAGCCATTCCGTTCATCGACCGTATGTTCCGTGAGCTTGCCCGCGATTACCCGGGTCCCTTCCTCCACCTGGGTGCCGACGAGACCGTAGAACTTGGCAAAGGCGCAACGAAAGCCGATGTGGACGCACGCGGCCTCGGCACCGTATACCTTGATTTTCTGCAAAAAATCGTGACCGACCTCAAGCCGCTGAACCGTACCTTCCTGTTCTGGGGAGATGTGGCGCAAAAAGAGCCGGCGCTGGTCAAAGCGTTACCGGCGGACTTTAAACACAGCACCATTGCCGTGGCGTGGGAGTACAACCCGCACCCAAGTTTTCTGCCCTACATCAAGCCGTATACCGACGCCAATTTACCCTGCTGGGTCGCACCCGGCGTCAATAACTGGAACCGCGTTTTTCCGGATAACAATCTGGCCCTGCCGAATATTCAGGGCTTTACCGCACAGGGTCAGGCTTCCGGATGCACGGGCCAACTCAACACCGTGTGGGACGATGACGGCGAGGCGCTGTTCAACGCGAACTGGTACGGTGTGCTGTTTGGCGCGGCCGCCGCGTGGCAACAGGGTGAAAGTTCGATCCCGCAGTTTCAGCGCACCTACGGTCGCGTCTTTCACGGCGACAACAGCGGCAAAATCGACCGGGCCGAGCAGGAGTTGATGGCGGCCCACCAACTGCTGAAAGACAGCTACACCAAGGGTGCGGACGCGAACGACTTCCTTTTCTGGGTCGATCCTTTTACACCGGAAGGCCAGAAAATCGCCGGGAAACTGCGGCTATTGAACCACGACCTGCGCATGCACGCGGAGCAGGCGCTCATCCTTGTACGGGAGGCGCGCAATGCCGCTCCCCTGCGTGAGCAGGATGCGCTGGACGCGATGGAGCTGGGTGCACGCCGCATCGACTTCATCGGGCTGAAATTTCAACTCGCCGACGAGATCGCGACAGAATACGCAAAGGCCTATGCCCTGCAGGGCAGCAAGGTACGTACCGACCGCGCGGAACTGATCCGTTCGCTCAGCGATATCGCGCACCCCAACTCCGTGCAGGGCAAGATGGAAGACCTGCGGAACCAATACAGCATGATGCGCGACTTATACGAAGAGGCATGGCTGCGGAGTTATCGGCCCTACGATCTGCATAACATGAGCGAATGCTACACCCTGGCGGTCGACCAGTGGATTCAGCGCGGCGACAGGGTGCGCGCGGCACGGCGCGCCTGGAACGACAGCGGCGTTCTGCCACCTGCATCGGAACTCGGCATTCCCCTGCCTTCTGCAACAACGCCGTAACCGCCGACGCCTGCATCGCCTA
>CBAAAH010000380.1:0-2167 GCA_964658865.1 uncultured Granulicella sp. | reverse complement strand
ATCGGCACGGCGAAGCTCAGTGAGCCCGAGCGACGGGGCATCCCGCACCACCTCCTCGACGTGCTCGACATCAGCGACGAGTCCACCGTCGCCGACTACCAGGTTCGCGCCCGGGCGGCTATCGACGACATCATCACCCGGCCGCGCACATAGGTTGCGGCCGTTATTCACGGAAAAAGGCCGGCGATGCCGGCCTTTTCGCATTTTCGTTCGGCTTCCTGCTTTGCTGCACGATGCCACTCCGAAACAACCGTTGTGCAGACACGCGCCATTCTCTGGCTCTCGCAGCTCTGTCGCTTACCGGGCGGTGTAGACTTCATGAAGGCGCGCGGACGTTCATGCTGTCGCCGTTAGGAGCTTCTCCCAACGTATGAAAACGACCAAGGGTTCCGAGGATTCGCTTCGTTGTTCTTTTTGCCATAAGACGCAGGAGGCCGTCGCGAAGCTAATCTCTTCGCCTTCGGATTACCCCCGCGCCTACATCTGCGACGAGTGCGTCGCGGTGTGCAACTCCATTCTGGACGACGATCGTAGCGAAGCGCAGCCCGGTGCCGCACCGGCTCACCTGCCCAAGCCCCACGAGGTCAAGGCCTTTCTGGACGAGTATGTCATCGGACAGGAGCAGACGAAAAAGAAGCTCGCCGTCGCGGTTTATAACCACTACAAGCGCATCCAGATGAACCGCACACGCGGCAACGATGTGGAACTTGCCAAGTCGAACATTCTGCTCGTTGGACCGACCGGCAGCGGCAAAACCCTGATGGCGCAGACGCTGGCGAAGATGCTCGATGTGCCGTTTGCGATCGTCGATGCCACCACGCTGACTGAAGCCGGCTATGTTGGCGAGGATGTCGAAAACATTCTGCTGAAGCTTTTGCAGGCGGCGGAAGGTGATGTTGCCAAGGCGCAAAGCGGCATCATCTACATCGACGAGATCGACAAGATTGGTCGCAAGGACGAAAATCCATCGATCACGCGCGACGTGAGCGGTGAAGGCGTGCAGCAGGCCCTGCTCAAGTTGCTGGAAGGTACGGTCGCCTCGGTTCCCCCGCAGGGTGGACGCAAGCATCCGCACCAGGAATTTACCAATGTCGATACGACAAACATCCTGTTCATCTGCGGCGGTGCGTTTGTCGGCCTTGAAAAGGTGATTGGCCGCCGCATTGGGAAGAAGGCGCTCGGCTTTAAGACTGCCGGCACCGGCGACAAGGAAGCGGATGTGCTGCCGATTCGTGCGCAGCGCGATACCGAACTCCTGCGCCAGGCGGAACCGCAGGACCTGCTCAAGTATGGCTTGATCCCGGAGTTCGTGGGTCGTCTGCCGGTGTTGGGCATTCTGGACGAACTGGACGAAGCCGCGCTCATCGATATCCTCACGCGTCCGCGTAATGCCATTCTGAAGCAGTATGCGAAGCTGTTCGAGTTTGAAGGGGTAAAGGTAACGTTCACTCCCGAAGCGGCTCAGGCCGTCGCGCACGAAGCTCTGCAGCGTAAGGTTGGCGCGCGCGGCCTACGGATGATTCTTGAGGAGCTGATGCTCGACCTCATGTACACCGTCCCGACCAACAAGAAGATCAAGGAATTGGAAGTGACAGCGGAGATGGTGAAGAACCGCAATATCGTCATCCCACCCATGCTGTTGGAGAAAGCCGGATAACGGTTTCAGGTGTCCTTTTTGCATCAGGCCGTACCCTGCTTGGGTGCGGCCTTTGTGTTTGATCCGCATGCCGTTTCGGCACGCCGTTCAGGTTTACAATCGCGAGACATGACGCCTTTCTGCCGCGCATCGTCGCGCGGTGTCGGGCGTCTAATGAGGAGATTATGTCCAAGCCAAACAAAGAGCCCAACGGCGAAGTCTACAAGCTCCCCATGATGCCCATCCGTGAGATGGTGATCTTCCCGCACATGATGACGCCGTTCGTCGTCGGCCGCGAGAGCAGTGTGCGCGCGCTGGAAGAAGCCCTTACAGGTGATCGCAAGATCTTTCTCGCAACGCAACACGATGCATCCATCGATGAGCCCAGTGCCGACGACATTTACCCCACCGGCGTGATCGGCAACATCGTGCAGAGCGTGCGTATGCCCGACGGCAACGTAAAGGTGCTGGTCGAAGGTGTCGAGCGCGCCCATACGCTGGAGTTGAACGACGAGGATGGATTCTTCGTCG
>CBAAAH010000379.1:0-2180 GCA_964658865.1 uncultured Granulicella sp. | reverse complement strand
CGTGCATGGCCGCGGCCATTCTTACCGAAGATGAAGTCATCCTCGAAAACATTCCACAGGTTCGCGACATTGAAACCGAGCGCAAGCTGCTGGAGGCGATGGGTGCCACCTGCGAGCTGGGCTACGGTCGCGCACAGCATCGCACGACTATCCAGTGCGCCGTGCTGAGCGATCCTGAGGCGAAGTACGAGATTGTGAAGACGATGCGTGCGTCATCGCTGGTGCTTGGGCCTTTGATCGCCCGCACCGGCATGGCACGTGTTGCAGTTCCCGGCGGATGCGCGATCGGCGGACGGCCCATCGACCTGCACCTGAAGGGCCTGGAGCAAATGGGCGCGAACATCACGCAGGAGCACGGCTACATCGAGGCACGTACCGAGCGGCTGAAGGGCGCGCATATCGTCTTCGACAAGATCACCGTGACCGGTACGGAAGACCTGCTGATGGCCGCGGTCCTGGCTGACGGCGAGACCATGATGGAAAATTGTGCACGCGAGCCGGAGGTCACGGATCTCGCAGCCATGCTCGTCGGTATGGGGGCGCAGATCGAGGGCGCGGGCACGTCTGTCATTCGCGTCAAGGGCGTCAGCAAGCTGCATGGCGTGAAGCATCGCATCAATCCCGACCGCATCGAGGCCGGCACCTTCCTCATCGCGGGTGCCATCAGCGGCGGCGACCTGAACGTGGACTGCTGCAATCCGCAGCACCTCGCGTCGGTCATCAGCAAGCTGGAAGAAGCCGGCGTGCGCATCGATGTGGGCAAGGACAACATTCGCGTGCGCAGCGAAGGCCACCTACGCGCGACAGACATCTCGACCGTGGAGTATCCCGGCTTTCCCACAGACATGCAGGCGCAGTTCATGGCACTGGCAACGCAGGCCGAGGGCACAAGCAACATTACGGAAAACATCTTCGAAAACCGCTTTATGCACGTGAGCGAGTTGAACCGGATGGGTGCGAACATCCAGGTGCACGGACGCACGGCGACGGTCAAAGGCAAAACACCCCTGCAGTCCGCGGCGGTAATGTGTAGCGACCTGCGCGCGTCCGCCTCGCTGGTGCTTGCGGCGCTGGTGGCGGATGGCGAAACCATCCTCGACCGCGTGTACCACATCGACCGCGGCTACGAGCATATCGAAGAGAAGCTGCGCGGTGTGGGTGCGCAGATTCGCCGCATGGGTGATGTCTTCGGCAAACGCTGACTGGCAGGGAAAATGTAGAACGCGGTAGCATGGAACATCCCCGAATGTTTCAGGAGTTCCATGCACCGCGCCTGCCTCACTGCCGTCGTTTTGCTCGCCGCTGCTCGGCCTCTTGTGGCGCAGCTTCCCCTGCTGAACGAACGAAGCGACTGGAACGCGCCTGCATCGGCATGGTGGTCGCACGTGCAGTATCTGGCGGACGACAAGCTGCAAGGCCGCAAAACCGGCACACCCGATTACGAAAAAGCCGTTGCCTATGTAGAAGCAGAGTTCAAGCAGATTGGCTTGAAACCGGCTGGGAACAAAGGATTCGAGCAGCCGATTGCGCTTGTCCCAACCACCGTCGACGTGGGTCGTTCCAGCCTCGTTCTCCACCAGCCGACGGGTGACATGTCGTTCGACCTCGCAAAAGATGCGGCGCTTTCACCCCGCACGAAGCCGGCAACCCAGGCTTCACTGGTTTTTGTGGGATATGGGCTGCAGTTGCCCTTGCGCCACATGGACGACTACGCCGGGCTGGACCTGCACGGCAAGATTACCGTCCTGTATAACGCTGCGCCGACAACGCTGCAGGGGCCACAACGGGCCTACGCGCGCAGCCTGGACCAACGGTGGAAGCGGTTGCGCGCGGCCGGTGCCATTGGTGTGATGGTGTACACGCCGCCGCGCTTCGTCTCCGGTGCCGACAAGATGACTCCTGCCCAGCGCGAGGCCGCCCAGCCACAGGGCGCCATCGGACCGACGCTGCTGTTTGCGAACCCGGAGATGGACGCGACGCCCGGCCTTCGCTTTAACGCCACGCTTAAGGCGACAGGACTCAGCCGTTTGCTAAACGGCACCGGACACACGTTGAACGAACTGAAGGCACTTGCGGACGCGGGTAAGCCCCTTCCACATTTCGCTATTGCCGGCACGCTGGAAGCGCATGTCACGGTGGAGCGTTCGAATGCGGTGGACGCGAGTAACGTGGTGGGCCTG
>CBAAAH010000378.1:0-2198 GCA_964658865.1 uncultured Granulicella sp. | reverse complement strand
CTACCAATAAAGCCCTCGTGGATCGTGTAGTCGCAGGCAGCAAGGCAGAATCGAATGGGTTACCCGTTCCTGTGGACCTTGTCACGGCATCGGCTTCGGGGCTGGATCCTGACATCACCCCGGCTGCGGCAACTTACCAGGTCGCTCGAATCGCAAGGGAACGCCAAATGGATGCAGCCGTGCTGCAGGCGCTCGTTGCCCAGCAGACACAATCGCGCCAGTTCGGGCTTCTTGGGGAACCAAGGGTCAACGTTCTTCAACTGAACCTGGCATTGGCGGATCGGGCGAAACAGAAGAACGGAGACGCAACACCATTCCCAGCGTCCAGCCGGCAGTGATGTCGGGTTAGAAAGCGTATGGCCGCAGTATCGCTGCCGGGGGACGCAAGTTTGCGGCAGTGAACTATTTGCAACCGACGTGCGTGCTTCAGTTCCATGGCAGGCTTGCATCATGGCACGGTCTTTCAACGTTGGCTGCCCGCGGAACTGGGGAAGTCGGCGCGCGAGGCATGGCATGTTAAGGACGGAAAGCTCAGCGAGCATTGCCTAAAATACGTCTTCATCGTCGCCGATGGGCATGCCCGGTGGTGCCTCCATGGGTTTGCTGGGCATAAATTTCTCCGGCATGTGTTTCCACTCGTCAATGCGTGCCTGCAGCGCGAAGCGGTGTGCGGCTTCGTCCGCGTTCTCTGGTGCCGGCGCGCCAACGTAGCGTTTCAGCAGGTGTGCGCGGGTAATGGCCCGTGCCTGCGCCGATGCTGTGTCATTCATCGCCAGCGAGAGCAGGGCTTCCACGGCGCGTGATTCCACCGCGCGCGCCACCTCTACGGCAAACCCACCGCCCTGTTGCGAACGCGCCGCGACGGCATCGGAGAGGGCGTTTTCCACGGCCTGCAGTGAGGGAAAGCGTGGGTCGCGGCTGTTGTATTCCACCAGCCGGCTGGCGCGCGCGGGGTCAAGCAGCACGGCCAACGTCAGGTCGGCTGCGGCTTCGGCAGAGGCGATGGGATCGAACGTGAGGCCGGTGTGTGTGGGGAACGACTCTGCCGTTTGCGGCAGGCCCGGCGGCCGTGGCGGCAATTGCTTCAGCAGCGATTCCGGTAGCGTAAGCGTCTGCGCCGAAAGTGTTTTGAGAACGGACTCTAGCGCGTGTTGCTGGTCCGCCGGCGATACGATCGACGGACCCGACTGGCCATCGCCGCGCACCTGGTAACGATAGTCCAGGCCGCCAATTTCCTTGATCGCCGCCTCTGCCTGGTAGCGGTGCAGCAGGTACAGCGGCACCAGTGTGTCTTCCATCTGCGCCACGTCGGTGCCGTTGCGGATTGTATCCGCACCGAAGCGGGAAAGCGCCGCCGCGCGCACTGTCAGGATGCGGTCCAGTTCTGTCGCGGGGTCAGTGCCGTTGTCCCATAGGTGGGCGTGCGGATGCGCGCCGCCGAAGGGCCGCGCATCCTCGTCGGTAATGTAAACAAGGCCGGTATGCTCGGCTTTGGTCAGGATCTCGTTGAGTGCCGTCGCGTCTTCCATCGGTGCACCGTTCCGGTCGAACTCGCGATAGCCGTAGTCGATGGCGACCTTGTCCCACATGCCGATGCCGACGGGGTACGCGTGACTCAGGTCGGGTATATTGTTGCGGTCGAGCGTAATCAGCGGGTGCGGGTAGTCCATAACGGAGATGGTTTGGTCCACGTCGGTGTGCGGAAACGCGCTGGCGGCGAAGTTGTGCGAGAGGCCAAGCGTATGGCCGGTCTCATGCGCGGCAAGCTGACGGATGCGCTGCAGCACCATCTGCAACGCGCGGTCGTCCTGCGGTGCGGGTACCTTGCCGTCCTTGTACGGCGCCAGCAGGGCTTCTGCGATGAGGTAATCCTGCCGTCCGCGCAGGCTGCCGAGCGTGACGTTGCCCTTCAAAATCTCGCCGGTGCGCGGGTCGGCAACGGCGGAACCGTAGCTCCAGCCGCGATTGTAGCGGTGAACCCACTGGATCATGTTGTAGCGAATGTCGAGCGGGTCCGCGCCCTCCGGCAGCGGTTCCACAAGGAAAGTTCCGGGTGCCCAGCCCGCGGCCTGGAACGCCGCATCCCACCAGCGCGCGCCTTCAACCAGCGCGGTGCGAATGGGTTCGGGTGCGCCGCGGTCGACGAAGTAGCGGATGGGTGCGACGGCGACGCAGGCCGTGTTACAGGTCGGATCTTT
>CBAAAH010000377.1:0-2209 GCA_964658865.1 uncultured Granulicella sp. | reverse complement strand
CAGTCGATGATCTTCTTGGCCTGAGCTTCTTCTTTCGGCAGTTTTTTCGACTCAGGTTTCAAGCCGGCCGCGGTATAAGACTTCGCATGCTGCTCATTCAGCACGGCGCGTTCCTTGATGTAGATGTGATGCTTGTGGCCTTCTACCTGGTCTGGGTCGTCTTCTTTCACCGCCGCAACATAGTTGCGGATTTTACGCTTTAAACAGACATCCGTAACTAGACCCTGATTGGTTTCAGGGTCGATGCGTGGCAGGTTACCCGCGTCGGGATCACCATTGGGATTGCCGTCGGTTACGTCGAAGAAGAACACGAAGTCGTAGCGATGTTCGATGGGCGTGCTCATTTGGATGTGTCTGCCTCCTGCGGTATCTTCTCTTTTTTGGTGTAAAGATCTTGTCGTTGCTGGAAGTAACCGACGATAAAGCGGCCCTGCTGCTCCAGCGAGAGTTGTTTCGGAAACGAGAACGGTGCGGCCATGGCATTGCCGAATTGGCGTTCGTAAAAGGTTTTGCTCCGTGGCTCCAGCTTTGCCAAGTGATGTCCGTTAAGACGGAACAGCCGTGGAAAGACCAATGCCGGCGTTGCGCTAGCGGCGGAGAAGTAACGATCTTTGACCGTGCTGTTCAGGTCGCCGCCAAGGCTGTCTGTCTGGGCTTTCTCCAGCAGTGCAAAGAGGCGGCCACAACGGTATGCCACGTCGGGCAGTTCAGTATTCAGTTCCACAGGAACCTCCATCGACGCGCCACGCAGGCGCGTGTTTCGAACGAGTACAGCCTTAATGGCGCTTACGCGCGCAAAGACGATCTGGCCGTCGCTGCGGATGCGCCGCACCATAGTGGCGAGCAGCGACTGCGGATAAAACGCGCCCAGTAGCACGGAGCGCGCCAGGTCCCCTGCAAGTTGCGGAGAAATGCCTTTCGTATCGAAACTCTTGACTCTGCCTTTCGGGTCGAGCTCCGCACGTCCGGTTGCGGTAACGATGCGCCACAGCGGTAGTGGTCGATCGTCCAAGCCGCCACGCAAGGAAAGGTCACGCACATGATCGCTGAGGCGCTTGCGCGTTTCGCGTGCGTCTGCCTCGATCCACAAGCGCACGGAAAGCCGTGAGGCGTTGGGGGAAAGGCCAAGCATGAAGAAGCGCGTCTGGGCGTCCTTCGGCGTGAGTGCCGAGAGAGCCGTTCCATCCCGCAGCTGCGAGAGCAGGAGCCGCGCTTCCTGCAACCGCTGCTGATCTTCTGGTGGCGCATCGGGTACGTCTTCTGTCGTGGCGGGTGTTCCCAGCAGGGCAGAAAAGGCGTCCAGTACCGCATCATCTACCGCATTCGCGCCATCAGCCCAGTAAACGACGGTGGCATCGCCAAGGCTGATGCGGCGTTCGCGCTGTGCGAGCAGGTGGTTCAGAGCGTTGGTGTACCGGAACGTCGCGGCGAGACTAACCGGCGCGTTGCGGCTCTGGTCCTTGCCGTAGGAGGTGAATGCCGAAGCGTTGAACGAGACAAGCAATGCACCCGCCGCCTGCGCTCCGGCGACACCCTTGATCTTCGGCTCGTGCAGTCGTGCGATGGGCGCGGTTTCACCGGAGACCAGGCAGAACCCAGATGTCTCGGCCGTGCCGGCGTCGACGGGGATGCTAGGCCGCAACGCGATTTTATGCACGTAGCGCTGCTCGCCTGCGATGCGGAAAACGCCGAAGTTGGTAGCGCACTCGGTCAGCGCTGCAAGATGACCCTGCGCCTGCTCCGGTTGCCAATTGCGCAAAAAAGTGCAGACGGCAGAAAACTCCGGCGACGAGATCTCCGCTTCCAGTGCCAGGTGCTCTTTGCGAAAGGCCTCAAACGCTTTGGGTGCGCGGAGTTTCTTGAGCGGGTCAAGGGAAAAACCGAGGAGGTATTCCGGACTATCCCACAAAAAGCATGGAGAGAGGCCCGATCCGGGCGGCTTGGATTGCCCCGGCACCTGCATCATGCGCGGCCGCAAATTTTTGCCCTCCAGCCGTCGCAGATCTTCAAATGAGTTGAGCTTGCCGTCCAGTTCCAGCACGATGCAGAAGCTGACTTTCTGCATGGAATAACCGGGCGGCGCAAGCTCTGACAAGCCGGAAGCGGCGACGCGGTCATAGTGTTCGGCGAGTCGTTGCAGGATCATGCGACGAGCTCACTCGGCTTGCACACATCAATAACACCGTCGCGCATGTGTGCCCGGAAGAAT
>CBAAAH010000376.1:0-2231 GCA_964658865.1 uncultured Granulicella sp. | reverse complement strand
AGGGCTTTTCGGTCATCCGCAAAGTCCAAGTCGTAGAGCATCCACCCTAGGTCGCGCTCACCCTGCAGCGCTGCGTCTACACCCGGCGCGGCTTCTTCCGGCGAAAGCAGGCGAAAGTGCGCGGCAAACTCGCGGCATCCGAGATAGGGCCGCGTAAAGCAGGCACCACTGCGGGCGCGACGGTTGAACTGGTCCAGGTGCTTGGCCGCGTTTTCCGGGCCGCTCACGATCTCGAAATGCGCTTCGATCAGGTAGCTCACGTCGCGTAGCAGCAGAGCCGCGCGCTGCTGGCGTGTGTCGCCGTCGGACGCGATGATGCCCAGATCGCCGGTGCCGCCATTCATGACGCGTGCCGGCGCGACGACGCTGATCTTGTCCTTGACCTCATTGCGGCGAACGGAGGTAAACCGGATAGGCCGCTGCACCGTGATGCGGTCCACAACCCAACGAATCTCGGGCTTCCAATAAATTGCTTCGAGCACACCGCGTGCGGCGGAAGGCGTCATCGCGTCGTAGCTCACGCGTTCCACCTTCATTTCCGGACGAGTAAAACAGGCCCACTCGCCCCAGCATTGCAAACGAATTCCAAACGACACGTGCCACTCTCCCCGAGAAACCCTGACAGTTCTTCAAACAACCACAGCGCGTCCGTCAACGCCAAAGTTTTCCTGCAGCAACCCCTGCGCATCGTCATATGCATCGGGACTCAGCAGCAGCCAAACGCCGGACTCGTGCTCCTGTACGACATGCTGCTGTTCCATGGCTTGCAGCGTGTGTCGTGGAACTGTAACCAAATATGGTTGCAACTGACGGTGTGAGATGTACGGTAGAGCACCACGCAGGAGGTCGTCGAGCAGATTCTTTCCTTCTTCTTGATATGGAACCAAAACGGGAAATTGCTCATTCTGAATAAGCTTGTACCGGCTGGCAACCTCGCGAAACTGAAAGTGCGTTTGCGCATGCTGCATCGCAATGAACGGCAGCACGCCGTGCTTGTCGAACAGGTCAGTGGACTTCCAGTAATGCTGACGAAAGTAGTCTTCGATAGCCGCCGGCGCGAGTAAGTCTTCCCGAAATTTCGGCAACAATTCCTGTGCGGTTTGCGCCGTATCGCGTAGGTAGCCGGGAGGCGGTGGCTGTTCCGCTTGAAACACATGGGTGATACCCAATCCAGGAAGTCGGCCTTCTCGATTGCATCGCCCCGCGGCCTGCGCAATGGAGTCGAATCCTGCCTCGGCACGGTACACCACCGGCAGATCTAGATCGACACCCGCCTCGATCAACTGGGTGCTCACGATGCGACACGGCCCTGTTTGCGCGGCCCGGCGAACACGTGCCAGAACGACCCGGCGATGCGCTCCGCACATAAGCGTACTCAGGTGGAAACAGCCCTCATCACCAACGCTACGCCTCAGTGCTGCAAAGGTTTTTGCAGCGTGCGACCGTGTGTTGACGATGGCAAGCACCTGCTTTTCCGCGGCAAGGCGCTCCACCAGCGCCTCGTCGGAAAGCCGCCCGGCATCGCGAACTTGCACCCGCTTGAGCGCGGCATAAAGCGTCTCGGCATCTGCGATGATGGGCCGCACGCCTTGGAGGCCGATCGTAAAATCGTCGCGGTGTTCCAGCGCGGGTTGAGTTGCGGTACACAGCACGACGGTGCAGCCGTAACGCGCGACCAACTCGCGCAGGCCGGCCAGCGTTGGCGCAAGCAGGTCTACAGGCAGCGTTTGTGCCTCGTCCAGAATGATGACGCTACCGGCGAGCCGGTGCAGCTTGCGGCTGGGCGTGGTGGCGGCAGCGAACATGCTCTCGAACAACTGAACATTCGTCGTGACTACCAGCGGAGCGTCCCAGTTCTCTGTGCCCATCTGGTTGGCACGCGTGTCGCGGGTAGGGTGCAGATTCGAGTGATGCTCAACCATCGCGGTAGCGGCAAACTGCCCAAGTGCGCGCCGGTAAACGTCCGCCGTCTGCTCGATGATGCTGGTGAAGGGAATTGCCACCACCACGCGCCTGCCTTTCCAGCGCTCCGCATGGTGCAGCGCAAAGGCCAGGGAAGCCAGCGTCTTGCCGCCGCCGGTCGGCACCTGCAGCGAGAAGAATCCACACTCCAGCGCGGCAGCCTGCAGGCATTGCTCCAGCACGTGTCGCCGCATGCGATTGACGGTACTCGGCTGTTGCTGGCGTTGTGCGTCTGCCGCGGCTGCCGCACCTTGCAAGTCAATCAGGTA
>CBAAAH010000375.1:0-2239 GCA_964658865.1 uncultured Granulicella sp. | reverse complement strand
CCTGTCGCGGGCCCGCCATCTCCTGAAAAGCCCTGCACACCGGGTCCGGTCACCGTCGTCATTACGCTCGCATTGGAGATGCTGCGAATGCGATGGTTGCGCGTGTCGGCAAAGAGTAGGTCACCCGCAGCGTCATACGCCATACCCGAGGGTGAGGCCAGTTGCGCTGCTGCGCCATCGCCAGGAGCCGTCGAGACGGAAAGCGTCGGTCCGGGCTTGAGCACCAGTACGGCGTCCTGTGCAGGGATGTAGACGCAAAGGGCAAAGAACGTCAGCAGGAATTGGCAGATAGACCGCATCCTGCCGCATGGTGGTTGAACCGAGAATATGCACTCGCATTGAACAAGATGTACCCACGCACGCCACCGTATCCGCTGGAGTGCGGCGTACCTGTTACGGAATGGGATGTGCGCTGGCATGAAGTGCGGCAACACCGACCGTGAAGAAAGCGAAATTCCGCCCAGTCTTAAGCCAGGGTCGTCAAAGTGTTTTCCAAAGTATAGCGGCGCGCGAACGACGCGGGGCATCCGGTTCGCCGAAACCACGCGCTGCTGCACCGGGCCAACAACCCTCAGGCAAAGAGGAACTCCTTCGTGCGCAGCTCTTTGATAACGTCTCGTAACTTGGCCGCACGTTCGAATTCGAACTTCTTTGCCGCCTCGCGCATGTCGCTTTCCATGCCGGCAATGTGCTTGTCCAGTTCCTGTTGCGAATTGAACTCCGGAATACTGTCGTCCGTTGCGGGTGTCGAGTAGTCGGCTTCCGCGATCCCCACAAGCCCCTCGCCGATTGCGCGCACGACGGACTTCGGCGTGATGCCATGCTCCAGGTTGTATGCCTGCTGCTTCTCGCGGCGTCGGTCGGTTTCGTCCAGCGCGCGGCGCATGCTGTCGGTCATGTTGTCTGCGTACAGAATGGCGCGGCCTTCCAGGTGACGCGCCGCTCGGCCGATCGTCTGGATGAGCGACCCCTGTGAGCGCAGAAACCCTTCCTTGTCCGCATCCAGAATGGCCACCAGAGACACCTCCGGCAGGTCCAGGCCTTCGCGCAACAGGTTGATGCCGATGAGCACGTCGTACTCGCCGCGGCGCAGGTCGCGCAGCAACTTCACGCGCTCCAGCGTCTCGATCTCTGAGTGCATGTAGCGGCACTTCACGCCAACCTCGGTGTAGTAGCCGGACAGATCCTCGGCCATGCGCTTGGTCAGCGTCGTGACAAGGACTCGTTCGTTGCGAGAAACACGGTCGCGAATCTCCGCCAATAGGTCGTCGATCTGGCCCTTGATCGGCCGGATCTCCACTGGTGGATCGACGAGGCCGGTCGGACGAATAATCTGCTCGACCACCACGCCGGCAGCCTTGGTCAACTCATACGGTCCGGGTGTCGCGCTCACATAAACGATCTGAGTCGAGCGTGCTTCGAACTCGTCAAACTTCAACGGCCTGTTGTCCATCGCGGACGGCAAACGAAAACCATAGTCTACAAGGTTTCCCTTGCGCGAACGGTCGCCGTGCCACATGCCATGCAGTTGCGGCACGGTCACGTGCGATTCGTCAATAAAGATGAGGAAGTCGCGCGGAAAATAATCGAACAGCGTCGGTGGTGCTTCGCCGGGAAGGCGCCCACTGAAATGACGCGAGTAGTTCTCGATGCCATGGCAGTAGCCTACGGACTTGATCATCTCCAGATCGAAACGCGTGCGCTGGTGGATGCGGTTTGCCTCCACCATGCGGCCCTCTTTTTCCAACTGCGCTTCCCATTCGGTTAGCTCATGCACGATGGAATCGATGGCGCTGGACTTACGCTCGGGCTGCACGACGTAGTGACTCTTGGGGTAGATCGGCAGGCGCGCATACTTCTGCTTCACTGTGCCGAACAGCGGGTCGATTTGCGACAGGGAATCGATCTCGTCCCCGAAGAGCTCGATGCGATACGCCATTTCGTCGTACGTCGGATAGACCTCGACCACATCACCGCGCACGCGAAACGTCCCGCGCCGAAAGTCGGAGTCGTTGCGCTCGTACAAAATTTCGACCAGCCGTTTGGTAATGTCTTCGCGACGAATCTTCTGGCCTTTTTCCAGCAGCATCAGCATGCCGTAGTAGGCCTCCGGCGAGCCCAGGCCATAGATGCACGACACCGAGGACACGATGATGCAGTCACGGCGCTCGAACAGGGAACGCGTGGCGGAGAGCCGCAGCTTGTCCAACTCCTCATTGATCGTCGCTTCTTTTTCGAT
>CBAAAH010000374.1:0-2245 GCA_964658865.1 uncultured Granulicella sp. | reverse complement strand
GGCAACGCGATTGAGGCGGATGGGCTTTCGTGCGGTTTGGGCGAGTGTTGCGACATTTTGTGCAGCGACGGCGTGCGCCACCCTGCAGAGGTGATCGGTTTTCGCGGCAGCCGCGTGCTTGCGATGCCGCTGGTCTCTTCTGCCGGCATTCGTTTCGGCGACCGGCTGCAGCGCACCGGTACCTCCGCGCAGATGCCCGTGAGCGACGCCATGCTTGGCCGCGTATTGAACGCGGACGGCAAGCCGCTTGACGGCCTGCGCGAGATCCGTGTGGATGCACATCTCCCACTGGACCGGCCGAGTCCCGAGCCGTTTGCACGGTCCATTATTCGTCAGCCGCTCGGCACCGGTGTCCGCGCCATCGACACCATGCTGACAGTTGGCCGAGGGCAGCGCATCGGTATCTTCGGCGGATCGGGTGTAGGTAAAAGTACGCTTATCGGCATCATGACGCGCAACACAACGGCCGATGTGACGGTGGTTGGCTTGGTCGGCGAGCGTGGCCGCGAGGTTCGCGAGTTTTTGGAAGACTCTCTTGGCGATGAAGGCCGCAAGCGTAGCGTTGTGGTGGTGTCCACGTCGGATGAGTCGCCCCTGATGCGCATGCGTGCAGCGATGGCGGCAACCGCGACGGCAGAGTTTTACGCCGCGCAGGGCAAGCATGTACTGCTGGTGCTGGACTCTCTGACGCGCTTTGCCATGGCCGCGCGCGAGGTCGGTCTGGCCGCGGGTGAGCCACCCGCGACCAAGGGCTATCCACCCTCCGTTTTTGCGAAACTCGCACGCCTGCTCGAGCGCGCCGGCAGCTTCCACACCGGCAGTATCACCGGCTTCTACACGGTGCTGATGGAAGGCGACGACGAGCAGGACCCCGTCGTCGACGGTGCGCGTTCGATCCTGGACGGCCACGTCGTGCTGTCGCGTGACCTGGCCAGTGAAGGCGTGTACCCGCCGATCGATGTCCTGCGTTCGCTAAGCCGCCTGATGCCCGCCGTGACGACAACGTTACATCAGGCGCGTGCGCGAACCATTCGCAAACTGCTTGCGGCGTATGCACGGTCCGAAGATCTGTTGCGCGTGGGTGCGTATCGTCCCGGCTCCGACCCGGAGCTTGACCTCGCCGTGCAGCATCGGCCACGGTTGCGCGCGCTGCTGCAGCAGGGATCGGCGGATCGCTTTACCGCCGCGGAAAGCCTGGAAGCCTTCGCCTGGGTCGACGGTCTGCAATGACGGACAGCATGCGCAGGCAGCGGCGGCTACTCGCCGTGAGGGAACTGCAGGCGGATTTGGCAGCGGCCCATTTGCGCATGCTCCGCAGTCAGCAGGAGGAGCTGCGGCAGGACCTCGTCTCCTGGCAAGGGATACAGCGCGTGGATGCTCATGCCGCCATGTCGACGTCGGACGGTTGGATGCTCGCATGCGCGGAAGGAGAGATTGCCACGCTGCACGTCGACGTGGTTCGCGTGCAGATGGACCAGCAGCAACGACGCATCGACACACAGGCCGCGGACGAGCGCGAACGCCGGGTCGCCCGCGAGCAGATGCAACGCCTGTGCGACCGTGCCAGCGCAACCGCACGTGAGATGGAAGAGCGCACCGTGCAGGGCAGACTCGACGACATTTTCAGTGCTGCACGGTTACGTCGCATCGCAGATGCAGCCGATCGCAACGAGCAATAAAGCGATTTTCTGTGGTCTTCTAATCTGCGCGTTTCCTTCTTGGCAATTCACTTGCACAAGGTACTGGCATGAACGAAACGCTCCAGCTCGGGAAGTCTACCGCGGCCTATCCTGCGGCGTTGTCGGTCGCGACGCCTCGTTCCGGCACTGCGGACAGCGGCAATGTGACCTTTGCCGGCGTGCTGCAGCAGGCAAGTTCAAAACAAACGGCGACAGACGTCAATGAGTCCACCACGCCCCCGGCACCACCGCGCTCGTTTACTTACGCCTTGCAGCAGAATGCAACCACGTTTGCGTCGGAAAATAACAGTTTCGTGGAGACGAACGCGGTTCCCGCCATGGCTTTGAACATCGCAAAGCCCAGCACCGGCCAGAATGCCGATCCACAGCAACCTACTCCGGCCGGCGAGACCATCCAGACTGGAAGCGTCACGACGCTTGACCAGGCCAAATCCAGCCAGGCGATCGCCGCGAACACAAATCCTGTCGCCGACAGCGCACTTCTCCCCGGAAGCGGATTTTCCCTGCAGGATGGAATCAGTGGTGAAGCTACCGCAACGTCTTCT
>CBAAAH010000373.1:0-2251 GCA_964658865.1 uncultured Granulicella sp. | reverse complement strand
CACCCGCGGATCCTTGGCCATCGCGATGACCATCTTGCGGATCGTCTCGGCCTCGGCCGCGCGGGCAGCCTCACCGTCTGCCAGCCCGAGCGCCTGCCGGAGGCGTGCACCGGTGCGTGTGCAGGTGCACGCAATGCGATCTCTCCAGCGGCCTGCGTTTGTCCCTGAGTCACAGCACCGTTATACGGCTTTTCCGCAACGTTGGTTTCGGCTCCGTCGCACGCCCACCCCATCACGTCGCCGGCAACTCTGCGATAGGCGGGTCCGGCTATACAGATGGTACGCGCAGGGAGCATGCTGTTTGGGTAGACCCCGTGCCGCATCGCTTGTTCCGCCATCTTTTCTTTTCCGCTGTCGCCGTCTCCGGCCTGCTCCTGTTGCAGCCGATACGTTCCCTTGTCTTTGCCGCAGAAACCGGCCAAACTGTGGCGCCAGAAAGCAACGTCGCCATGGGCCAGCGGCTGCGCGGCATCTATCACAGCACCGACTGGCAGAGCGACCCAAACAAAACCGCCGAGCGCGCGGCCTATTACGACCGGCTGCTGCGCGAACACAAGCTGCCGCCTGCCGATGAACTCGCCGTGCGCCAGCAGCTTGCGACGGAGCAGTTGCGCACGGGGGATGTCGAAGCCGCGCTGAAGGCGCTGGAGCCCGTGTTCCCGCTCGCCGACCAAGTACATCTGCCGGCACCGGCGATGCGTGACCTGCTGCACCTGCGCGCAATCAGCTACCTGCGGCTGGGTGAGACGGAAAACTGCCTGGCCAACCACGGCCAGCACAGTTGTGTGTTTCCCCTGCGCGCGGGCGGCGTGCATACCCTGCCGCGTGGCGCGGAGGGCGCGGTCCGCGACCTGAACACGCTGCTGCAGGGCGACGCGCACGACGACCTGGCGCGCTGGCTGCTGAACGTGGCATCCATGCAACTGGGCAGGTACCCGGCGGGAGTTCCGGCGGCGTACCTGCTGCCACCGAAGCTCTTCGCATCCGAGGCCGACCTGCCGGAGTGGACCGACATGGCGCCGCTCGTCGGCCTGAACCTGAATACGCGTTCCGGCGGCGCGGTGGTGGAGGATTTCGACGGCGATGGCCTGCTGGACATCGCGACCAGTACGTCGAATCCGCAGGGCGCGATGCACCTGTTCCACAACAACGGTGACGGAACGTTCAGCGATCGCACCGCCGCAGCCGGGCTTACCGACGAGATCGGCGGCCTGAACCTGGTCGTGACCGACTACGACAACGACGGCCACCCGGACCTGCTGGTGCTGCGCGGCGCGTGGTGGGGACGGTTCGGCGAATACCCGTTCAGCCTGCTGCACAATCGCGGCGACGGCACGTTTGAAGACGTGACGGTCAAGGCCGGTCTGCTGAGTTTCGGACCGACGCAGACCGCCGCTTGGGCCGATTTCGATGGCGACGGCCGTTTGGATCTGCTGGTTGGGCACGAGAATGGCCCCACGCCTCAGGAACATTACCCGACGCAGCTCTTCCACCAGAACGCCGACGGCACTTTTACCGATGTCGGCCGACAGGTGGGTCTGGCCGAGCAGGGTTTTGTGAAGGGTGTGGCGTGGGGCGACTTCAACAATGACGGCCGTCCGGATCTTTACATTTCTGTACGCGATGGCGAGAACCGCCTGTACCGCAACGACGGCGGCACCGACGCGGCACATTGGAAGTTTACCGACGTGACTGAAGCCGCGGGCCTGGCGCGCCAGCACAAGACCTTCGCGACGTGGTTTTTCGACTTCGACAACGACGGCTGGCCCGACATCTTCGCCGCCGGCTACTCCGCCGGATCGATGCAGGACGTCGGCAAATTTCAAGCCGGCCATGCCGCCGACGCGGAGATGCCGCACCTGTACCACAACAATCACAACGGCACGTTTACCGACGTGGCGCACGCCGTACACCTGGACCGCGCGATGCTGACCATGGGCGCGAACTTTGGCGACATGGACAACGACGGCTGGCTGGACGTGTACCTGGGCACGGGCGAACCGTCGTATGAGGCGCTGCTGCCCAACCGCATGTTCCGCAACGCGGGTGGCCGGCGGTTTCAGGATGTGACGTCGGCGACCGGCCTGGGACACTTGCAAAAAGGCCACGCCATCGCCTTTGCCGACGTGGAAAACCGCGGCGTCGAAGACATGTTCGAGCTGATGGGTGGAGCCTTTCCGGGCGATGGCTACCCATCGGCGCTCTACCGTAATCCCCTGCCCGACCCGGGCGCGGGATCGCCGACGAACCA
>CBAAAH010000372.1:0-2259 GCA_964658865.1 uncultured Granulicella sp. | reverse complement strand
ACATGAGCCACGCGGCCATGCTGTACGACGAAATGTCCGCGACAGAAAACCTGCGGTATTTCGCGCAGCTCAATTGTTCTCCAGGGGTATGCGCTTCCTGCCATGCTTCGCCGGAAATGGCGTTACGCGCGGTCGGCCTGAATCATACGCTCACGCGACCCGTCTCGCAGTATTCGCAGGGGATGCGGCAGCGTGTTTCGCTGGCGCGCGTGCTGCTGAGCGATCCGGAACTGATCCTGCTGGATGAGCCGTTCTCCAACATGGATGCGAGTGGTGCGCGCGACCTGGTTGAACTGCTACGCGACGTGCTGACGTGGCCCCTGAGCAGCGGCACGGGAGGCAGGCGCACCATCGTCCTGACGACCCACCAGCACGACCTGGTGCGCAACGCGGCGGATTCCACCGTTTGCCTGGAACGCGGCTCGGTCGTGGAAGTCGCCTTATGAAGACCAATGCCGCACGCCTGCTCGACCGCCTCGGCATTACGTACCAAACGCGCGAGTACACCATCGATCCCGACGATCTTTCCGCGGCTTCGGTTGCGCGCAAGATCGACCTGCCGCTGGAACAGGTATTCAAGACGCTGCTCTGCCGCCTGCACAACGGGTCCCACGTGTTCGCGGTAGTTCCCGGTGACGCGGAGCTCGACTTAAAAAAGCTGGCTGTCGCAGCAGGCGCCAAAAAAGCCGAGATGGCCGCGCTCAAGGATGTGGAGCCGCTGACGGGCTATATTCGCGGCGGTGTCACGGCCATGGTGGCAAAGCGTGACTTCCCTGCCTTCGCCGATGAGACGCTGGAGTTGTTCGACGTTGTCAGCGTCTCCGCCGGGATGCGCGGTCTGCAGCTTCTGCTGGCACCGGCAGACTACCTGCACGCTACCGGCGCACACATCGCCGATCTGACGAAAGCGGCGACCTCGTGAATGCCGCCACGTATTACCTCTCCATCGTTCGCCTGCACCTGCGTAAAGAGCTGCAACTGGAGTGGCGCAGCCGTGACGCTGTGATCGGGATGCTATTTTTCACGCTGCTGGTCGCGGTGGTGTTTTCGCTCGCATTTGATCCCACATCGAATCCCACGCTGGCGCACCAGATCTCCGGCGGCCTGGCGTGGATCGGCCTGCTGTTTGCCGCGACCGTTTCGCTGAACGGTTCCTGGGCGCGCGAACAGCGCAACCAGGTAATGGACGTGCATCGCCTGTCCGCTGCGCCGCCGTCGGCGCTATTCGTGGGCAAAGCGCTGGCAAATTTCCTCTTTGTCACGCTGGTCGAGGTCGTGCTGGTGCCGGTATTCGTGCTGTTCTACAACATTCACCCGCTCGGCCAGGCAAACTTGCTGTGGGCGATTCTGCCGCTGGGTACATGGGCTCTCGTCCTGAACGGTACCTTCTTCAGCGCGCTTAGTCTGCGCAGCCGTAATCGAGACCTGCTGCTGCCGCTCATCCTCTTTCCCATCGAGCTGCCGGCGCTGCTGGCCATGGTCAACGGCACCACGTCCGTCATCACCGGCGAGTTCGATCCCATGCTCTGGGTACGCCTGCTTGCAGGATTCGATATCGTCTTCACTGTTGTCGCGCTGCTGCTGTTCGGCACGGTACTGCACGCGGAGTAGCCTCGAACACCGAACACGATTTCGCCCGCTCCGCCGAAAGATCGACACACGAACGCTGTGGCTCAGCGATACTGGAACAAATCCATGAAGACTCTTTTCTACCTTCTCGCCGTGGTTGCCGTTTGCCTGCTCGGCTTCGGCTTGTACGAGGCGTTTCTCGTCGCCCCCACCGAGGCGACCATGGGGCCGGTGCAGCGTATCTTCTATTGGCATGTGCCGCTCAATATCGTGGGCGAAGTAACACCCTATGTAAATATGCTGGCGTCGATCGCATACCTGTTCCTGCGAGGCCGCAAGCCGTTGCTGGCCCAGCGTGCGGATGCGCTTGCTGTTGCCGCGGCAGAGGTCACGGTGCTGTATGTGGGCCTCGGGCTCATCGGCGGCATCCTTTGGGGACGGCCCGCGTGGGGCATCTGGTGGGCGTGGGACGCGCGCACCACGAGCACGCTGCTCTTGCTACTGCTCTACGTCAGCTACCTGCTGCTGCGACGGTTCTCCACGGATGGAGGCAGCCGCACTACGGCTGCGGTGCTCAGCATCTTTGCCGGTGTTGACGTGCCGATCGTCTTCATGTCGATTCGTTGGTGGCGCACGCAGCATCCTGCGCCTGTACTCACGGGCGACGGTTCCATCGACCCGGTAATGAAG
>CBAAAH010000371.1:0-2284 GCA_964658865.1 uncultured Granulicella sp. | reverse complement strand
CGCGGCCATGTGCGGCATGGGTATCTGCTTCGAGTGTCGAGCAACGGTGGATGGCGTTGCACACCAGAGAACGTGCCAGCTTCTGTGTCGTGAAGGTATGCGCGTGGAGACGCAGCAATGAACCTGCATGCACATGCGAGGCACGCGGAGGTGTTGGTCGTCGGTGCAGGGCCCGCCGGCATGGCAGCGGCTACTGCAGCTGCAAAACAGGGGCGCGCGGTCCTGGTTCTGGATGATAATCCGGGTGCCGGTGGACAGATCTGGCGTGACGGCGTACCTGTTGCAGGCCGCGGAATTGAGCGCGACATTACGAAAACGAATATCCGCGCTGCTTTTCAAAAATCCGGTGCTGCGCTTCTCTGTGCACGCAGTGTCGTCGATGCGCCACGGCCGGGTGAGTTGCGCACAGTTACGAATATCCAGGGCGAGGCAACGCAGGAAACATTTACCTGGGATCGTCTTATCCTCGCGACCGGTGCGCGTGAACGCTTCCTTCCTTTTCCAGGATGGACATTGCCCGGTGTGTTCGGTGCAGGTGGTTTGCAGGCGCTCGTAAAAGGCGGATACAGGGTAGACGGAAAGCGTGTGGTCGTGGCCGGATCGGGGCCGCTGCTGCTGGCCGTTGCCGTCCATCTGCAGCAGGCTGGCGCCGGGATCGTCAGTGTGATTGAACAGGCATCCCTGGCGCAATTACTACCTTTCACGGCAGGCTTGTGGAGGCATCCAGCGAAGGCCCTGCAAGGGCTGCGTTATCGATCGACACTGCTGCGCGCCTCCTACAAAACTGGCGCATGGCCTGCTGCAGTTGAGCAAACTTCTTCGGGGCTGGCGATACGCATGACGAACGGAAAGCGCTCCTGGATCGAAGATTGCGATCTGCTTGCATGCGGATTTCACCTTGTCCCCAATACCGAACTTGCCGCACTACTTGGCTGCGATTTCAGCGGAGATTCTATCGCTGTGGATGATCGTCAACAGACATCCGTGCCAAATGTCTTCTGCGCAGGTGAGCCGACCGGCATCGCCGGCCTTGACGCAGCGATCGTGCAGGGTGAGATTGCGGGCATGGCCGCGGCCGGTTCATCGCCGATAAGCAAGGGCTTGTCGCGCAGACGCGCGAAAGAACACGCGTTTGGTCAAAATCTGGGTGAGGCGTTTGCGTTGCGGCCGGAGTTGCGCTCGCTTGCTGCTCCAGGAACGATTGTTTGTCGATGCGAAGATGTCAGCTTCGAAATACTGCAGCCCTACCGAACCTGGACAGAAGCAAAACTACAGACGCGCTGTGGCATGGGGCCATGCCAGGGACGCATCTGCGGGCCTTCGGTGAAGACACTCTTCGGCTGGAAGCCCAGTTCCGTTCGACCTCCGCTGTTTCCTATTCCCATTCGTGCATTCCTAAACGATTCGATTTCTCTGGAAAACAAAACCGCCACTTTACAGGAGACACCATGAACTGGTTCGGCGTTATGCCCGCGATGACCACCCCTTTCGAACGAAACCTGGCCGTCGATCACACATTTCTTGCGAAGCACGCCGCTTGGCTGCTCGAGAACGGCTGTACAGGCCTGGTGATGCTGGGGTCGCTCGGTGAAGGCGCCACACTCGAACATGCCGAGAAGATTGAAGTACTGAAAACCGCAGTCCGCGCCTCAGAAAAAAAGAAGACGCCGGTGGTCGCAGCCATTTCTTCACTGTCGACAACGAACGCTGTGAAGCTTGCATGCGAAGCAGAAGAAGCCGGTTGCGAAGGTCTTATGGTACTGCCGCCTTACGTCTACACCTCCGACTGGCGCGAGATGAAGCAGCACGTTTCCACCGTCATTGCTGCGACGAAGCTGCCATGCATGCTCTACAACAATCCTGTTGCCTACAAGACCGATTTTCTTCCCTCGCAAATCAAAGAACTCGCTGCAGAACACGAGAATCTGACTGCTGTGAAGGAGTCGAGTGCAGATGTGCGTCGCATTGCAGCGATTCGCGAATTGATCGAGGAACGGCTGACAATTTTCGTGGGGGTCGACGACGTGCTGGTCGAGGGTGTGAATGCAGGAGCCCGCGGCTGGGTGGCAGGCCTGGTGAATGCATTTCCCGCTGAGTCGGTTGAGCTGTTCAATCTCGCACTTGCCGGCAAGCACAAAGAGGCCTTCGCGCTTTACTGCTGGTTTTTACCTCTGCTCCGCATGGACACCGTGCCGAAGTTCGTTCAGCTCATTAAGTGGGTGCAGGGCGAGACGAATAGCGGCAGCGCTACTGTTCGCGCGCCTCGCATGGAGTTGCACGGCGC
>CBAAAH010000370.1:0-2286 GCA_964658865.1 uncultured Granulicella sp. | reverse complement strand
CGAACAGGTCGGGAAGGTGCGGCACCAGCTTTGGGTCGAAGAGCGACCAGATCCCGTCCTGGTCCACGCGTTGCATGAACAGGTCAGGAATCCAGTTGGCGGTGTTCAGGTTGTAGGTGCGGCGGCTCACATCGCCGGTGTTCTCGCGCAGCTCCAGGAAACTATCGATGTCGGCATGCCACGGCTCGAGGTACACGCAGCACGCACCCTTGCGCTTGCCGCCCTGGTTGACCGCGGCGACAGACGAGTCGAGCGTGCGCAACCACGGAATGATGCCGTTTGACAGACCGTTTGTTGCGCGAATGAGCGAACCCTCGGACCGCACGCGATGGAAGGCAAGGCCGATGCCGCCGGAGAACTTCGACAGCAGTGCAACATCCTTATACGCGTCGTAAATCGCTTCCAGGGAGTCACCCGGCGAATCGTGCAGGTAGCAACTCGACATCTGCGGGTGACGCGTGCCGGAGTTGAACAGCGTCGGTGAGCTCGGCATATAGTCATGCGCGGCAACCAGGTTGTAGAACTCAATGGCCTCATGCGGCGTTCCGGCCAGGCCACAGGCCACGCGCAGAAAGAAGTGCTGCGGCGTCTCAATAACCTTGCGGCTGAGCGGATCGCGCAGAAGATAGCGGTCATAAACGGTGCGCAGACCGAAATATTCAAATCGGTCGGAAAGGCCCTCATCGATGGCATGGTTGAGCTTGCGACCGTGCACCTTCACGAACTCCGCGGTTGCAGGCGAAACGATGCCGGCCTTCTCGCCGTATTCCACCGACTGCGAGAACGAGTGAATGTTCTGGTTGTAGACCTCTTTCAGAATCGTCGCGAGCAGCAGACGCGCGGCCAGCTTGCTGTACTGCGGCTCTTCCGCGATGAGCGACGCCGCGGTATCGATCGAGATGGTATCAAGCTCGCGCGTGGTGGCACCGTCATACAGGCCCCCGATCGTCTTGGACGCGATGCGGATGGCGTCGACGTGCGTCAGCCCCTGCGAGCAGCGCTGCACCGCGCGCACGATCTTGTTCACGTCCACCGACTCCAGCGAGCCGTTTCGCTTCTTCACGTGCATAACGGGCGTTTCTTCGCGAATGGGGAAGCCTGGGGTGATATCGGACAGGCTGGTTTGGATGGTGGTCGTCGCCATGTTGCTCCTTGACTTGCTGGGGAGGCGTGATGCCTCGGAAAATTCTGGGTACGGTATGCGGGTGAGCCGTTGGGAGGATGCCGGTCTCGAATCGATTCGCCTAAAATTTGCCTGGCGGACTTGTCGCGTCATCGGGACGCGGGCCGCTCTTCTTGAAGTAACGCTACTGTAGCTCGGGTCAACCGCCAACGCAAGCACAAGATGTAGGGGCTAGTTTCCGTTGTGCGAACCAACTTGTGAACCCCTACGACCCCTTCAACTGTACGCCCGGAGGCAGCGTGGAAAAGCAGTCCAATGCGTTGAAAACGCCTGAATGTGTGACAGGGCCTTTCATCCGCAATGTTCAGCACGGGTAGTTTTCCGCAAAGTTGGGCATCATTTGCCGTGCAGCCGAATCAAATGCGCTACATGCGCTTTGTCGCCTTTTTGCTCGGCCTGTTCTGTTGTCTCAGCGTAATGCTCGACGCGTTTCAGACGGTGATTCTGCCGCGTCGACCGTCGGGCCGGCTGCGCATTACCCGTCTGTTTTTTCTGGTCACTTGGCGGCCGTGGGCAAGCTTTGCAAGTAAATTTCGTAACCCGCGCGTGCGAGATGAACTTTACAGTGTTTTCGGTCCGCTGGCGCTTCTATTGCTCCTCGTCGTCTGGGCAACCGTGCTTGTGGCGGGCTTTGGCCTTCTGTTCTTTGCGTTGGGCTCGAAATTCCATGATGCCCTCGAGCCGCGTTTTGCCCTCATGCCGCGTCTGCTGACCGACCTGTATGTGAGTGGTACGAGCCTCTTCACCCTTGGTCCCGGCGACGTTACCCCGTACAGCCAGGGAACGCGTGCCCTGATCATCTTGGAATCGGGTGTCGGCCTTGGCTTTGTGGCTCTTGTGATCGGGTACGTCCCTGTGATTTACCAGGCATTCAGCCATCGCGAAGTGCGTGTCGCCATGCTGGACGGCCGTGCCGGATCGCCACCGACGGCGGGGGAACTTCTGCGCAGGCACGCTTACCCAGGAGGCGACCAGGCGTTGGCGGACCTGCTGATGGAATGGGAAATATGGGCGGCAGAAGTCTTGGAATCCCACATTTCCTATCCTCTCCTCTGCTACTACCGCTCCCAGCACGACAACCAGAACTGGCTTGCCGCTCTGGT
>CBAAAH010000369.1:0-2291 GCA_964658865.1 uncultured Granulicella sp. | reverse complement strand
GCGAGTTCAACGGCCTGCGCGTGATGATGGCGGTATTGAACAACTGGGACCTGAAAGACGTCAATAATGCCGTGTACAGCGACAGCAAAACCGGCCAGCAGCTCTTTCTGGTAAGCGACGTCGGCGCGACGTTCGGCTCCAATGGGCTGGAGTTTTCCAAGGAACGCGCAAAAGGCAATATCGACAGCTTCAAGGACTCGAAGTTCGTCACGAAAGTGACGGCAACCACGGTCAGCTTCGGTACACCCTCTTCACCCACGGGTGTGCTGCTGGCCAGCTTTGGCGGGAGCGTGAAGTCTTACGCCATGCGCAAAAATCTGGAGTGGATCGGCCGCGACATTCCGATCGAAGATGCACGATGGATTGGTGCAGAACTCGGACAGCTCTCGCATAAGCAGCTTGTGGATGCGTTTCGTGCGGGAAACTTTCCCGCCGCTGCCATCGACGACTATGTTGCAGTGGTGGAAAACCGCATTGCGGAGTTGAAGCACCTTTCGCCTAAAATTTAGGCTTCTTGCGAAACAGAAAAGCCCCTTTTACGAGGGGCCTTTCTATGACTGACGCTGGGCATTATGCCAGCAATGCAGCTTCGGTTTCGCTCGAATTGAACTGGATGTCATACAACTGGCGGTACACACCATGGTCGCGGTGCATCAGTTCGTCATGCGGACCGCTCTCGACGACGCTGCCCTCTTTCACAACGTAAATGCAATCGGCGTTGCGCACGGTGGACAAGCGGTGCGCGATCACGATGGCCGTTTTTTGCTTCATGAGCCGGTCCAATGCTTCAAAGACGAGGTGCTCCGACGCGGCATCGAGCGCTGCGGTCGGCTCGTCCAGGATAAGGATCGGGCTATTGCGAACGATGGCCCGAGCGATTGCAATGCGTTGACGCTGACCGCCGGAGAGGCTCAGACCACGTTCGCCCACCACCGTTGCATATTTCTGCGGCAGCTTATCGATGAACTCCGAGGCATTCGCATCCTGCGCGGCGCGCACAATCTCTTCCTTCGTCGCTTCAGGCCGACCGTAGGCGATATTGTCCCAGATGGTGCCACTGAACAGAACAGTATCCTGCAGCACGAAGCTGATCTGCCGTCGCAGGGAGCCCTGCTTGTAATTGCGAATGTCTTTGCCATCGATCCTGACCTGGCCGCTAACCGGGTCGTAAAAACGCGCAATCATGTTGACCAGGGTCGTCTTGCCTGAGCCGGTCGGGCCGACCAGTGCAATGGTGTGCCCGGGTTCGACCTTGAGTGAGACATCCTGAAGCACGGGACGATCGTCGTCGTACGCGAAGCTCACGTGGTCGAGTTCAATGGTGCCCTTGAATTCCGGTGCGTCCCTGGCACCGGGCAGGTCCGTCATGCTGTCGTGATTGCCGATAATTTCCTGAATGCGCTCGTACCCGATGTCGGCCTTGGTGTAGCTGTCCATCACCTTCGACAACTCCTGCATGGGCTTATACATTTTGGTCAGGTACGCGATGAACAGCACCATGGAACCGGCGGACAGACCGCCTTCCAGGGCGAAGCTGGCGCCAAAGTACAGGACGGCGCAAGTGCCGCAAGCCACCACCAGATCGACCATGGGCGAGAGCTTCGCCTTGAGTGAACGTGCCTTCAGGGCAGCCTCGACGGTTTCCAGCGACTCGTCTTCAAGCCGATGAACTTCATAGTCCTCGCGCGCAAACGCCTTGACCACGCGGATGGAACTGATGACCTCCTGCACGACAGAGAGCATCTTGCCCTCATGCTGGCGCACTTCACGCGAAGCCTTTTTTGCTTTGCGGGTATAGCTGTACACGATCGCGAACAGGATCGGCACGACTGCAAGAGCAACCAGCGTAAATCGCCAGTTCACATAGAACATGACGGTAATCATGAAGAACAGTGTCAGCACGTTGACCAGAACGCCGAGCAGACCCTGCACGATAAAGTTCTGAATCGAATCGATGTCGCTGGTAACGCGGCTGATAAGATCGCCGGTCTTGGAGTGGTCGTGATAGGCGAGTGAAAGCTTCTGCACATGCGCGTACAGGTTGCGCCGCAGATCGTGCGTGACCCACTGGCCGACCGACGTTGTCAGGTACTTGTCGCCATAGGAGAACACTGCGTCCAGCAATGCAATAACCATGACGGCGGCACAGGCGAGCAGCAGAATGTGGTGCGGATCGGTGCCTACAGAGTTCGTAATGACTTTGTACAACCAGCCATGCGACCTTTTGTGGCCGATGACATTGTCCAGCACGATCTTCAACGGCCAGGGCTGCAGCACGTCGGCCGCGCTTT
>CBAAAH010000368.1:0-2321 GCA_964658865.1 uncultured Granulicella sp. | reverse complement strand
ACGACTCATGTCCAGTCAAAGCAAACGGCGATCGCTGTTCGATCCGCAGATCATGCGGCGTGCTTCGGTCGACGCTCTCGCCAAACTCAGCCCACGCGTCATGATGAAGAATCCTGTCATGTTCGTCGTGGAACTTGGCAGCGTGCTCACAACGGTCCTGCTTTTCGTCAACCTGGCGACGCACCACGGCCACTTCCGATTCGACCTGCAGATTACGCTGTGGCTGTGGTTTACGGTGCTGTTCGCCAACTTTGCGGAAGCGATGGCAGAGGGCCGCGGCAAGGCTCAGGCCGACGCACTGCGCCTTGCGAAGTCGGAAACGACCGCCTATGTGGTGCGCAACGGCAAGGTCGACGAGGTACCGAGTTCACAGTTGCGCAAAGACGACCTGGTGCGCGTCGTTGCCGGCCAGATGATTCCGGGTGACGGCGAGGTAACGGAGGGTGTCGCCTCTGTCGATGAGTCGGCGATCACCGGCGAGTCCGCACCCGTCATCCGCGAAGCAGGCGGTGACCGCTCCGCCGTTACAGGCGGTACCCGTGTGTTGTCCGACGTGCTCACGATTCGCATCACCTCCAACCCCGGCGAGACGTTCCTGGATCGCATGATCGCGCTCGTAGAAGGCGCGGAGCGGCAGAAGACCCCCAACGAGATCGCGCTGAATATCCTGCTCTCCGGACTCACCATCATCTTCCTGCTGGCGGTGGTTACCCTGCAGCCTTTCGCTCTATACTCCGGCGCGCCGCAGACGGTGTTTGTGTTGATCGCGCTGCTGGTCTGCCTCATTCCCACTACCATCGGTGGCCTGCTTTCGGCAATTGGTATTGCCGGCATGGACCGGCTGGTGCAGCATAACGTCCTCGCCACCAGCGGTCGCGCCGTGGAGGCAGCGGGCGACGTGAACACGCTGTTGCTGGATAAGACAGGCACCATCACCATCGGCAATCGGCAGGCTGCGGAGTTCGTTCCCGCACCGGGCGTCACCGCGGCGGAACTCGCCGATGCATCGCAGCTCTCGTCGCTCTCCGACGAAACGCCCGAGGGCCGCAGCATCGTCGTCCTCGCCAAAGAACAGTACAACCTGCGCGGCAGGGAACTCACCCAGCTCAATGCAGAGTTCATCCCATTTTCCGCAAACACCCGCATGAGCGGCATTGAGGTTGAAGGCCGCAGCATTCGAAAAGGTGCCGTGGACGCTATCGCCAACTACCTGCAACAGTTCGGCAACCCGATGCCGAATGAGGTCCGCAGCGCGGTAGAAGATATCGCCCACAAGGGTGGCACACCGCTGGTTGTCGCAGAAAATGGACGTGCCATGGGCGTGATCTACCTGAAGGACGTCGTCAAGGGCGGCATGAAGGAACGCTTCGAGCAACTGCGCGCGATGGGTATCCGTACCGTCATGATCACCGGCGATAACCCGCTTACCGCGGCCGCCATCGCACGGGAAGCAGGCGTGGACGACTTTCTCGCGGAGGCTAAGCCGAAAGACAAAATGGATTTGATTAAGCGCGAACAGGCCGAAGGCAAGCTCGTGGCCATGACCGGCGATGGCACCAACGACGCGCCCGCGCTTGCCCAGGCCGACGTAGGCGTCGCCATGAACAGCGGTACCCAGGCCGCCAAAGAGGCCGGGAACATGGTCGATCTCGATAGCAATCCGACCAAGCTCATCGAGATCGTAGCCATCGGCAAGCAACTCCTCATGACGCGCGGCGCACTCACGACGTTCTCAATCTCCAACGACGTGGCGAAGTACTTCGCCATCATCCCAGCCATGTTTGCGGGTGTCTTTCCGGTTCTCAACGCGCTCAATATCATGCACCTGCACAATGCGGAGTCCGCCGTTCTTTCTGCCGTCATCTTCAACGCGTTGATCATCGTCGGGTTAATTCCGTTGGCGTTGCGCGGTGTGAGTTATCGACCCATGTCTGCGGCAGCGCTGCTGCAGCGCAACCTTCTGGTCTACGGCCTGGGCGGCATCATCGTTCCGTTTGTCGGCATCAAGTTGCTGGACATGCTGTTGGTCACGCTTCACCTCGCGTAAGCGCAGAATTTCGGAGTTTCGTGATGAAAAAACTTTTGATTACCGCTTGTCTCTATACGTTCGTCACTGCCGTGCTGCTCGGCATCGGCTACCCGCTTGCGATTACAGGGATCGCGCAACTGACAATGCGCGCCAAAGCAGACGGTCAACTAATTCATCGCAATGGCGAAGTGGTCGGTTCCGCGCTGATCGGCCAACCCTTTACCGGCCCCGGTTACTTCCACAGCAGGCCATCTGCGGCGGGCACCGGGTACGATGCCGGGGCTTCCTCCGG
>CBAAAH010000367.1:0-2368 GCA_964658865.1 uncultured Granulicella sp. | reverse complement strand
CACATTGCCCGCGCCGCGCTGGAAAGCATCGCGCTACAGGTGACAGACGTACTGCACGCCATGAATCACGACACGCCGGCACCGCTGCGGGAACTGCGCGTGGACGGCGGTGCGGCGGCCAACGACACGCTCATGCAATTTCAGGCAGACCTGCTGGGCGTCCCCGTGTGCCGGCCGGTGTGTCTTGAAACTACGGCCATGGGCGCGGCCTTTCTCGCCGGGCTGAGTACCGGCTTCTGGTTGGGTACGGATGAAATCCGCCGCGAGCAGGGCAAGGGCCGCATCTTCGAACCCGCCAAAGACCGGGGCGATATGGACCTGCTCTACAGCCGATGGCAGGAGGCGATCAAGCGTGCCAAGGGCTGGAACGCCCTGCAACCTTGACGCTTTACTGATACATATCCATGATAGATGACAGAGGTGAATTGTGACCCAGGCGCTGAAAGCGAAAGTATTTCGGAACGGACGGAGTCAGGCAGTTCGTATTCCTGCGGAATTTCGCTTCAAAAGCGATCAGGTGTTTATCGAGCGTGATGAACGGACCGGCGTGATTACACTTTCAGAAAAGCCGCTGCGTCGGTCCACCGCCGACATCTTTCGTGCGTTTGATGAAGCGGGCGGAGCAGATTTCGTTCTGGAACGCGACCTCTCACCGGTACCGGACAGAGATCTCTTTTGACCAGCCGCAAGATTTACATGCTCGACACCAACATGGTGAGCTATTTGGTCGGTCGTCGTTCCTCTGCCGCGCGCGATCATTATCTGGCTGTTGAAGCAGCGGAGGAGACGATTGCGATTTCCGCGTTGACTGAGGCAGAGGTGCTTTTCGGCTTTGAACGGCAATCTTCCGTCTCACGTCTGAGGCCGATCTTTGAAGAACTGCTGCAAAAGATTCAACGGCTTCCGTTCGATTCCGCCGCCGCGGACAGTTTCGCGCGGCTTACCGTCGCCATCAACAAGGTGGGTCTAAGTCTGGCGTTAGCGGATCAGCTTATCGCCTCTCATGCGCACGCGGTTGGAGCCACGCTTGTGACCCACGACCGTGCCTTCCATCGGCTCACAGCTTTTCTCCCAGTTGAAGACTGGGCCACCGACCTGTAGCGCTGCTTCTGATGAGGATCCCAGACGATGAATCGCGAAGCCATGCTCCAAGCCGTCCGCACCCAGGGCGAACCCCCGTGGGACATCGTCGTCATCGGCGGTGGCGCCACCGGTGCCGGTGTGGCCGTCGACGCAGCCACCCGCGGCTACAACACCTTGCTGCTGGAGCGTGAAGATTTCGGCAAAGGCACGTCCAGCCGGTCGACCAAGCTCGTGCATGGCGGCGTGCGCTATCTGGAACAGGGCAACATTTCGCTCGTGATGGAGGCGCTGAAGGAGCGCGGCCTGCTGCGGCAGAACGCACCGCACCTCGTTCATGACCTGCCCTTCGTCGTGCCGAACTACTCCTGGTGGGAGGCGCCGTTCTACGGCATCGGCATGAAGATCTACGACCTTCTGGCGGTGAAGTACAGCTTTGGCAAGTCGCACATTTTAAGCAGGGAGGAGACGCTGGAGCGGCTGCCGACCATTGCACGGGAAGGCCTGCGCGGCGGCGTGGTCTACCACGACGGGCAGTTCGACGATACCCGCCTGCTAACCCATCTGGTAATGACCGCCGCGGACCATGGCGCGACCGTGCTGAACTACGCGCCCGCCATCGAGCTGCATCGCGACGCCGACGGTTTCGTGAATGGCGTCACGATGGAGGACCGCGAAACCGGCCAGCACATGCGGGTCAACGCAAAATGTGTGGTCAATGCCACCGGCATCTTTACCGACGAGGTGCGTCGCATGGCCGAGCCCGGTGCGGAGACCATGGTCTCGCCGTCGCAGGGCATCCATCTGGTGCTGGAGCAGAGCTTCCTCCGCGCCCAGACTGCCATCATGGTGCCGCGCACGTCCGACGGTCGCGTGCTCTTCGCCATTCCGTGGCACGGCCACACCGTCGTCGGCACCACGGACACGCCCATCGAGTCGCCAAGCTACGAGCCGAAGCCGCTCGAAGAAGAGATCGCTTTCGTGCTGGAAACCGCGGGCGAATACCTGAGCCGTAAGCCCACGCGCGACGACATCCTATCCATTTACGTCGGCATCCGGCCGCTGGTCAAGGCGGCGGGCAGCGACAGTTCCAAGACCAGCGCATTGTCGCGCGACCATACCATTCACATCGACGGCAGCGGCCTGCTGACCATCGTTGGCGGCAAGTGGACGACCTATCGCCACATGGCCGAAGATACCGTGAACCACGCCGCGACGCTGGGGAAACTGCCCGACGCACCCTGCCGGACGGCAAACCTGCACCTTCACGGCTGGGCAGAAGACAGCG
>CBAAAH010000366.1:0-2378 GCA_964658865.1 uncultured Granulicella sp. | reverse complement strand
CGCGGCAAGTGGCAAACAGCAGGACAGCAATCCTGCCAGCACGCGCCGCGGCAAGCCTGTAAGCGCGGGAGTCCGCCCATCGCTGAACCGCTTCGTTACACCAGCAGATCGTGCCCATCTGCTTTGCCGGCTGCAGCGACACGCGGCCAGTCGTTCTCTGATATCCCTCTGCATCTGTGTGTTTAGACGGATGACCCTGCGTGCGGTGCGCACCCGCGGGCTAACGACCGCTGCTGATCGACTGCACCTTTGCCGGTGCGGGCCGTTCGCTGCGCACGGGACGCTTCATGCCGCTGCGAATCTGCGCCGTATTCAGGTCCAGTTCGGCCAGCGTGCGGCTCAGCGTATTGCGGTGCATGCCTAGTTCATCCGCGCTCTTGCACTGGTTGCCGCGATGGTTCGTCAGTACGTGCAGCAGGAACCGCCGCTTGAATTCGCGCACACCCTCTTCGTAGGAAATCCCATTTGCGTGCATCTGTCCCACCAGCACATCCAGTTCACGCCTCACGGTCGATCTCCCTCGTTTTGTGGTGTTGTCGCTGCTCCGGTCAGCGCGCTGCCGAAGCGTTGCCGTTGCCCTGGTTGTGCCCGCTCGCCGGGGATGCCGGCTGCAGTTGCCGGGCACCTTCCGTCAGTCGATCACCAAAGTGCTGCGGCACCACGAAGGATACCCCATGCGCGGCGGTTCGCAAATAGGGAAGAAGCACGGAATTGCGCGTATACGGAATCAGCGGCAAAAATGGAGAAAGAGGCACCATCAGTACAGCCAGCACCAGCGTTGCGCGCACCACACCGAAGGCTGCGCCACCCAGCCGGTCTACAAATCCCAACCCAACCGCATGCGACGCGTTGCGCAGGGCCCGGCCCAGCAGCGATGCCAGCAGAAATACCGCAGCGAACACTGCCGCAAACCCAACGATCTGGGCCAACGCCGCCGGTGTCACCCACGGCGTAACGTACACGGCCGCTGCCGGCGCATACCAGGCGGCCATGACCAGTCCCGCCGCGACACCCACCAGCGAAACGACACTGCGAATCAACCCCCGCAAAAATGCCGTCACCGCGCTGAACGCAAGCACCACGACGATCGCCCAGTCCAGCGGGTTCAATCCCGCCAGAAGCGGTGCGGCAACGTGCTCCGGCGCGGTAGGCACGCTACTCCGGCAGGGTTTCGAACCCCGTCAGTAAGTGGAATGCCTGCAAATATTTGGCCCGAGTTTCTTCTACCACTTCTTCCGGTAAGGCCGGCGCGGGTGCCTGCTTGTTCCACCGAATGCGTTCCAGGTAGTCGCGCACAAACTGCTTATCGAACGAAGGCTGCGCGCCGCCTGGTGCATACCCGCCGGCCAGCCAGTAGCGTGACGAATCCGGCGTCAGCACCTCGTCGGCGAGCACCAGTGTGTGGCCTACAAAGCCGAACTCGAACTTCGTATCCGCCAGAATCAAGCCCTTTGTCTCCGCGTACGCACTTGCCGCAGCGTAGATCGAGAGCGTCAGGTGTCGCAGCGTCTCCGCTGTCTCCGCGCCCACCGACGCCACCACCGCGTCGAACCCGATATTTTCATCATGCCCCGTGTGGTTCTTCGCCGCCGGTGTAAAAATCGGCTCCGGCAGCCGCTCACTCTCGCGCAACCCGGGCGGCAGGGCAATGCCGCAGACCGCGCCGGTCTGCTGGTAATCCTTCCACCCCGAACCGGAAAGATACCCGCGCGCCACGCACTCCACCGGCACCATCTTCGCCCGCTTTACTAGCATGCTGCGGCCGCGCAGTTCGTCGTCAAACTCCTGCAGGGCCGCCGGATATGCCGCCACATCCGGCGTTACCAGGTGGTTCGGCACAAGCTCCTGCAAACGCTGAAACCAAAACAGTGAAATCTGTGTCAGCACCTTGCCCTTATCGAGAATCAGGCTGCCCAGCACGTGGTCGAACGCAGAGATCCGATCGCTCGCCACAAATAAAAGCTCATCCGTACCAACCGCGTACAGGTCCCGCACCTTGCCGGTCAGCACCGGCTGCATCGTTCCAAGCCCACTCATAACCAACAGTGAAACACCATTGGGCGTTCATTGCACGGCATGCGCACCCAGACGGTTATCAACTCAATATTTCCAGCTCATGTCCGCGCCCGCCGGAGCCGTCTTTGCGATCCGGTCCATGATCTTGGGCAGGTACATCGTGTTGTAGTGCAGCCGCGACAGCGCATTCGGCAGGTTTGGATCGCCGTTCCAGCAGTGCTCCGCGCGTGGCCCATACTGCACCTCACCGTCGTACGCCACGCCACGGCCCGGCGTTCCGGTGGTCTTCAGGAAGTCCTCCATCAGGTACACGGCGTCGTTCAAAAAGTAAGTATCGTCGCTACCAACGTACAGGTGCAGCT
>CBAAAH010000365.1:0-2391 GCA_964658865.1 uncultured Granulicella sp. | reverse complement strand
ACCCTGCTTCGCGCATCGCTGTTTCCGCAGTAAGTGCCTGTTACGATAATCCCGGTGATTTCGCCCAGGAGAACGCATGGAAGCCAACGAGATTCAGGAGTTCGTGGAGCAGCAGGAAGGCGCACGCGAAAGCCATATGATGGCGGTATCGTTTTCCATCTCGGTGCTGGCCGTGCTGGTTGCTTTGGTGACCGTGCTGTCGCATCGCTCGCATACCGCGGCAGTGCTGGACCAGGCGCGCGCGTCGGACGAGTGGGGCCTGTACCAGGCGAAGAAGATTCGACAGACATCCATCCAAAGTACGAGCGACCTGCTGGTGGTGCTTGCACCGAACAACGCCGCAGCCGCTGCAAAGCTGCAGGACTACAAGGCGCACACGGCCAAGTGGGATGCCGACCTGACAGAAAGCGAGCACAAGGCACGTGCCTTTGAAGAACAGGTAGAAGGCGCGGAGCATAAGGCCGGCCGCTTCGACGCGGGTGAGGCGTTGTTGCAGATAGCGGTGGTGCTTGCCTCCATCACACTGCTGACGCGCAAACGGGTGTACTGGATGGTGGCACTAAGCCTTGGGCTGGTAGGAGCGGTATTCGCCGCATTCGGGTATCTGGCCTAAAGTTGAAGCGGGGTGAGCGTAAACGTCTCGGCCCAAGGGTCATGCAGCGTGCCGCGAACGCAGGCGTCGACGCTGCGGCCCGCCTCAGCATCATGCTGAAAATCACAGCGGTCCACCGCCTGTAACTGCTCAATAAGTGCAAACGGGTTGTGTGCCGCATCAGCAAACGGGATGGACGCCTCGCCCAGCTCCGTTTCCGCAAAAAACAGCACCACCTTGTCCACCAGGCCGGCGTTTAAAAATGCCGCGTTCAATCCTGGGCCGGCTTCCAGCAGCACGGACAGGATGTCGAGTTCGCCCAGCCGCTTGAGTGCAGCGCGCAGGTCCAGTTCCGGGCGAGCAGTCGGCACCGTGTCGTTCGACAAAAGCAGGCCGCTGCCGGCGCGCTGCTCGGGCCGCAGTACTGGTAACGCTTCCACACGTACGCCACGTTGTCGCAGGGCACGCTGGCGGTCGTTGGGTGCGGTCGTGGCGCAAAAGATCAGCAGATCGTCGTTTGCGCTCTCAACCAGGCGCGACGCCAGCGGTGTGCGGCACTGCGTATCCAACACAACGCGCAACAGCCGACGACGACGTTGCAGGTTGCTGCGATCCGAGAGAATGGGATCGTCCGCCAGCACGGTGCCAATGCCGGTAAGGATGGCGTCGTTGGCATGGCGAAAGCGATGCACCTCCTCCCGCGCCGCCGTGCCGGTGAGCCAGAACGGCGAACCCGCCGGGCGATGAATGGGCAGTGGCGCAAGCCGGCCATCCACCGACAACGCCGACTTGAGCGTAACCAGCGGCAGGCCGGTAAGAATGTGCCGCGCGAAGGCGTCGTTCAGGGCGCGAGCCGCCGGTTGCAGCAGGCCGTCTTCCGCAACGACGCGGGCGTTGGCGATGCGTCCCATGCCCTGGCCCGCAACGTGCGGATTTGGATCGAGCGTTGCCGCCACCACGCGTGACACACCCGCATCGATCAGCGCGTTGGCGCACGGGCCGGTGCGGCCATAGTGCGAACACGGCTCCAGCGTGACGTACGCCGTTGCGCCGCGCGCGGCGTCTCCCGCCTGTTTGAGCGCAACGATCTCCGCATGATCGCGCAGATCGTAGCGATGCGTCCCCTCACCCACGATGACGTTGCCATGCGCCAGTACGCAGCCCACCTGAGGGTTGGGCGACGCGAGACCCAGCGTGCTTTTCGCCAGCGCGAGCGCGCGCTCCATGTGGGCATAATCCGTGGGGCTGAATGGCATGTGCAAACGGTAGGATGCAGCACACTCGCGCTCCGCAACACGACCTCGCGAATTTTTGTGCGTCCCAGCCGCAATGCAGTACCGTGGAATCTATGTTTACCGGTCTGATTGCAGAAACGGGCAGTGTGGTTTCCGTCGAGCCGCGCGCGGGAACGACACGCATCCGCGTTGCCGCACCGACGCTGGCGCAGCGGCTTGCTCTGGGCGATTCCATTGCAGTAAGCGGTGTTTGCCTGACCGCGCTTGCGCTTGAGCCTGGTTTTTTTGAGGCCGACCTTGCGCGGGAAACGCTGGATCGCACCTCGTTATCGCGTTTGCGGCAGGGCACCGTCGTGAACCTGGAACTACCCACACCCGCGGGAACTCCGCTGGGCGGCCACGTGGTGCAGGGGCACGTCGACGGCGTTGGGCGGCTTGCCGCCATGACCGCCGTAGTGGAAGGCGCACCGGAACACACGGACTGGCTGCTGCGCGTGATCGCACCGCCGGCGCTCAGCCGCTACATCGTGGAAAAGGGTTCGATCGCGATCGAAGGGATCTCCC
>CBAAAH010000364.1:0-2394 GCA_964658865.1 uncultured Granulicella sp. | reverse complement strand
TCAAGCGAGGAACAGGCCCCTACTTCTACCTGCCCAAGATGGAATCCCACCTCGAAGCCCGGCTATGGAACGACGTCTTCAACCTGGCGCAAGATTACATTGGCATGCGCCGGGGCACCATCCGCAGCACGGTGCTGATCGAGACCATCACTGCGGCCTTCGAGATGGATGAAATCATCTACGAGCTCCGCGACCACAGCGCCGGTCTCAATTGCGGCCGCTGGGACTACATCTTCAGCGTCATCAAGAAATTCCGACAGAACTCCAACTTCGTCCTCCCAGACCGCTCCTGCGTCACCATGACCGTCCCCTTTATGGACGCTTACGTGCGCCTCCTCATAAAGACCTGCCATCGCCGCGGCGTCCACGCCATGGGTGGCATGGCTGCCCAAATCCCAATTAAGGACAACAAGGAAGCCAACGACGCAGCCATGAACAACGTCCGCCAGGACAAACTGCGCGAAGTCCGTGCCGGCCACGATGGCACCTGGGTCGCACATCCAGTCCTCGCGTCCATCGCATCCGAAGTCTTCAACAAGTACATGCCTACCCCGAACCAAATGCACATCCGCCGCGAAGACGTACACGTCACCGCCAACGATCTCCTCAACATGAACATGCCCGGTGGCGTCACCGAGGAAGGCATCCGCAAGAACCTCAACATCGGCCTCGGCTACATGGAGGGCTGGCTTCGTGGCGTGGGTTGCGTGCCCATCAACTACCTGATGGAGGACGCCGCCACGGCCGAAGTCTCCAGAAGCCAGCTGTGGCAGTGGTGCAAGCACGGCGTCAAGACCCAGGAGGGCAAGACTGTCACCAAAGCGTATGCTCTGCAGCTGTTGAAGGAGCAGGCGGATGAATTGGCGGGCAAGGCGCCCAAGGGTAATAAGTATCAGCTTGCTGCGCAGTATTTTGCTGGACAAGTTACTGGGGAGGATTATGCGGACTTTTTGACTTCGTAAGTGGACCCCCTTTCCTAAGATTCACCGGAATATATTTTTTGCTAACGATAGGATTACAGGCTGCTATATAACGAGATTACGTCGGTGGGACCAGCGGCCAAGTTGTGATGACAGTGTGTAAAATCCTTGTTTTGTACAGTGCGGAATGAAAGGAAAAGAATGAGGCTATTGCAACGCCTATTGCTTATGCCAGCCATTGTGTTTGATACTTGGCTTGGGCAAAATTATGAAATATTGTATGTATGTGCATGAAACGAATGTACTGCATGTAAAGAAACTGCAAGTTTGAACAATTTGGTTATTGATTGAGTTTCTTTGGTTCGGACGAGCATGGTGCTTTGTTCCAAAGCGAATGCACGTTTGTTATCTACAGTACAACACTCCCGGCGCAGTGGGTTTTGGCTTTCTCTTTCAGCAAGTGCATGTGCAAGCTACAGTAATCCGAGCGCATAGCTTTTTGCATTCACCTTCCCACGCTTCCTTTTCAGGCGAAAAGTTTTTCGTTTTTGAGATTTTATCTTTCACTGCACTCGCAGTGAGTGAGTGCTTGCGATAAGCTTTTCTCGTGCCTTGTAGGTAAGCAAGCAGGTAAGCAAGGTTGACACAAATTTGGTCATTAATCATTTCATACATGTATGCATCTGTGCCTTGAATGGACCTACCTCGTTATTCTGAATCCCGACTTTCGTGCAGAGAGATTTGGTTATTTTCATTATCTTCCGTCTTGCTTTGCCGTGGTGTACAGTGCTGCCGAAAGCAGTTCCGCTCTCCGGGTGAGAGACATGAAGTTTCAGGGGATCAATTGCTTCATGGTGGTTTTGCAATGAATCTGTAGCATTTCTGGCATGATCGGATGGTTACCTTCTGCAGGCATGGGTTTCTACGATGACCTACTATGCATTCTTGTTCTGCGCGGAAATTTGTTCCATGGTTCATTACCTCATGTGTACTTGATGACTTACCGCTCGTTCTGGTCGTTCGCAGAACGTTGTTCTGAGTCTTTGCGTTCTGTGGAAGCTTCGATGGTTGTTCAGTTTTTGTTTGAAAAAGAGGCGGAGCGCAGTGAGTAGTAAATGCTGGTTGGGGTACGTCGATAGCTGGAGGCAGCGCAGAGTAGAGGCGGGCGTATTCTGCTGGCTCGCTCGACCGTCTGAATTGATAATGCAATGCGCAGTCGCAAGCGCCTCACATCATGCGCAGCACCCAGTCAAGCATGCGCAATTTGTGTGCGTTGTTGGTTTCCACTCCCACAATACAGATTTGTCGGTTTCGCCAATAGCGCGTGCGGAGCAAGACTCGATGCGCTGAGTTGTGTTCGAGGCGAAACTCGGCATTTGGTTTTCATGTAGGCATGTGTGGTTGTAAAGGGGTCAGGTAAAGCCTTTGGTTGCTTTGGGGTTGCTCGTGAGGTTGCCGAGGCGCTGAATATGGC
>CBAAAH010000363.1:0-2397 GCA_964658865.1 uncultured Granulicella sp. | reverse complement strand
TGGGCAGCGACTACACCGTTGAGGCCTCGCTCGGCCACATTATGGATCTGCCGAAGAACGACATCGGTGTTGAACTGAAAAAGCGGACCTTTGAGCCGTACCTGATCGTGTCGCCCGGCAAGGAAAAGCTGGTAGACAAGCTGAAGAAGCTGGCAAGCAAGGCCGATGCCGTGTACCTGGCGCCCGACCCGGACCGTGAAGGCGAGGCCATTGCGGCGCACCTGCAGATGCAGTTGAAGGGATCGATCAAGGGCACGACCACGATTCAGCGCGTGACGTTCAACGAGATCACCAAGAAGGCCGTTGTCGAAGCGTTTACCAAAGCACGCAAAGTCAACGAAAACCTGGTGGATGCGCAGCAGACCCGCCGCGTGCTGGACCGGCTTGTCGGTTACGAGATTTCGCCGTTGCTGTGGGACAAGGTGCGCCGCGGCCTGAGCGCGGGCCGTGTGCAGACCGTCGCGCTTCGACTGATCGTCGACCGCGAGAACGAGATTAAAGCGTTCCAGCCCGTGGAGTATTGGCCGATGGACGCGAAGCTGAAGCCGCAGGGCGCGAAGCAGGAGTTTACGGCGCGGCTGCATACCATCGACGGTGCGCGCGTTTCGGTGGAAACCGTAGGTGCGCCGGCGCTGCCGAACGGCGATCTGGCGGGTGCCGCCAAGGCCGGCATGGAGAAGGCGAAGTGGGCTGTCGGCAGCGTGGAAGCCAAGGAACGCCGCCGCAATCCGCCCGCACCGTTCTCCACGTCGCAGTTGCAGCAGCAGGCATCGAACCGGCTCGGATTTAACGTGAAGCGCACCATGGGCGTGGCGCAGCGGCTGTATGAGGGGGTGGAGATCGGCGCGGAAGGCACAGTCGGCCTCATCACCTATATGCGTACCGACTCCACGCGTGTTTCGCCGGTCGCCATCGAGGAAGCGCGCGAGTACATCGGCGATTTAGGTGCAAAGTATCTGCCCACGAAACCGAACGAGTTCAAAGGCAAGAAGGACGCGCAGGACGCGCACGAAGCCATCCGTCCCACGCACGTTGCATACACGCCGGAAAGCATTCGCAAGTACATGAGCGAAGAGCAGTTCCGCCTATACGACCTGATTTGGCGGCGCTTCGTGGCGAGCCAGATGACGGCTGCGGTGTATGACCAGACGGTGGTTGAAATTGCCGGTCAGTCGGATCGCCGCTACGGCGTGCGCGTGTCGGGATCGGTGCTGAAGTTCGATGGATTTTTGAAAGTTGCCGACCCGCGCGCGGGCAAGGCTGCCGCAGCCGCGGAAGCAAAAGCTGCTGAGCCTGCTTCAGAGGAAGACGAAGATGTGTCGCTGCCGGCGCTGGCCCAGGGACAGGTGCTGGATCTGGTCGCCGTGCTGACGGAACAGAAGTTTACCGAGCCGCCGCCACGTTTTAACGAGGCATCGCTCGTCAAGGAACTGGAAGAGCAGGGCATTGGCCGGCCTTCGACGTATGCATCCATCATCAACACGATCCAGGACCGCGACTACGTGAAGAAACTGGCGCGCAAGTTCGTGCCGACCGAAATCGGCATGGTCGTGACGACCCTGCTGGTCAAGAATTTTCCGTACATCTTCGACATGGCCTACACGCGCAAGCTGGAAGAAGAACTGGACCGCGTGGAAGACGGTGAGGAGAAATGGACGCACCTGCTGAGCGGCTTTTACGACCACCTGACGGACGAGATCAAGGTCGCTGAACAGTCGATGGAGGACATTAAGCGGCGCGAGGAAAAGACCGACGAAATCTGCGAAAAGTGCGGAAGCGCGCTGGTCATGAAGTGGGGCAAGTTCGGATCGTTCTACTCGTGCAGCAACTACACCAAGACCAAGCCGAAGACTATCGCCGTCGCGTCCTTTAAAAAGGATAGTAAGGCCGTGATGAAGCGCATCACGGACGCGGTGGACTACCCCTTTCACGTCAAGGGCATGATCGACGACGCGGAAGCCAGCAACGAAGAAGTGCATAGCGACAAGGAACTGCTGGCGGCACTGAAGGTCGCGGCGGCACGCGGCAAAAGCATCCTGGTAGACCCGGTAAGCTGCGACTTTACCAAGGAGAACTTCGCCGATAAGCCCGACCTGGCGGCCATGGAACAGGGCGACACCGAGGAAGAGGAGTTCTGCGAGAACTGCGGCAAGCTGATGGTGCTGAAGAACGGGCCATGGGGTCCGTTCATGAGCTGTCCGGATTACAGCGCGGATCCTCCCTGCAAGACGGTTCGCCGCCTGAATCAGAAGGTGCAGTCCAAGCCGCCTGAGCCGACCGGCGAACCCTGCCCTGAGTGCGGCATGGAACTGGTAAAGCGCAACGGCAGCTATGGCGAGTTCGTCTCCTGTTCCGGCTATCCCAAGTGCAAATACGTCAAGCAGACGCTGCTCGACG
>CBAAAH010000362.1:0-2431 GCA_964658865.1 uncultured Granulicella sp. | reverse complement strand
ACCAGGGCCGTATCCGCGCCGTGCGTTCCCGCCGCCGCACCGTAGGCACCGCCACTGCCGCCGGTCAACGCGCCGTCGATGCCGCGGTTTGCACCCAGGATTGCCGCCTGGCCGGGACGCTTCGCCGGCTCTGCCCAGGCAATGTCGGTCACGGGCAGCGCCTGTAGCCGCTGCAGCATGGCCGGTTTAAAGTCGGTGCGCGTCATTTTCCGCGCCAGCGGCCAGCGGGAGGACGCCAGAAACACTGAACCGCCAACCGGAGCGTTTGCCTCGCCCAGGTTCAGCACCCCAGGTGAGGCAAGCGGCTCCATGCGTTCGCACCGGTCGCCGCCGCAGCCGTGGCCGCAGATGGTCTCCGCCAGAAACGATGCATGTTTGCCGGTGGAAATCCAGACGGGCGGCCCGTGTGTGGTGGCGTCGAGCGTGGTGGCGCGGGTGATCTGGCTGGCGTCGCAGACGGTGTCTTCATGCGCCGCGGCGTACCAGTACACCGCGGTCCAACCTGCGGCATCGGTGCCGCTGCCATGCAGCAACGCGGACACGTGCTCGGTGTCGAGAGCGTGACCCATGCGGCCGCAGTCGGTCGCCCACAGGTGGTAGAAGTGCAGTTCGATTTCGCCGGTGGCGCGCGGGAACGCCTGGCCGTAGACCGTACCATCCCGCGCGGCCACGGTGGGCACCGCGAGGCCCGGTGTAAAGCGTGCCGGTACCAGCGAGCAGTCGTCGTGCGCTACCTGAAAGTCGGGTTGAAAGCGTTGCAGCAGCGCGGCCTCAAAGGCATCGCTCAAACCGTCGTGATCGCTGTCCGCTGTGCCTTGCGCATGCAGCGTCGCTGCCGTCAGCAGAAGGACTGTGCAGGTTACGGATCGCTTCATGGTCAGTACCCTGCGGCCTTGCCGAACGCGCGCCGCGTGTCGTGGCCGCCCAGCAGCTCACCCGTCGCGGGATCGACCGCAATCAGTTCGCTGTCGCCCCACAGGCCGGGGTTCTTTTCATCGAACTCGCCAGACCGCTGCAGCGTGTAGCCGCGCGTTGCAAGCACCTGGATGGCGTCGATGGGATAGCGCTTTTCCAACTGCAGCATGTCCGGCAGGTACTGGTGGTGAAAGCGCGGTGCATCCGCGGACTGCTGAATCGTGAGGCCGTTGTCCACCACGCTGATCAGGTCGTTGGCGACGGTCGTGGGAATGGTCGATCCGCCCGGAGTGCCCAGCACCAGGCGCAGTTTGCCGTCTTTCGTCACAATGGTCGGCGTCATGCTGCTGAGCGGCCGCTTGTTGGGCGCGATGGCGTTCGCCGGGCCTTGCACCAGGCCGAAGCCGTTGGGCACACCCTGCTTTGAGGCGAAATCGTCCATCTCATCGTTCATTACAAAGCCAAGGCCCTTGATGGTGACACCGCTGCCGAAAAAGAAGTTCAGCGTGTACGTTGTGCTAACCGCGTTGCCATCCGCGTCCACCACGCTGAACTGCGTGGTCTGCGGCGATTCGTGCATGTCGCGCGCGGTCTTCGGCGGTTCCGGCAGAAAGCCCGCGGGCCGCACCAGCTTCGCGCTTGGCGTCGCCAGTACCGGGTCGATGGTTCTGCGCCATGCCGCCGCGTAGGCCGGATCGGCAAGCTGCTTCAGCGGCATGGACAGGAAGTCCGGGTCGCCAAGGTAGTCGCCGCGATCCATGTACGCGCGGCGAAACGCCTCGGTGATGAGGTGCACCTGCGCGGTGGAGCGATCGCTGCCCAGCTTCGGCAGGTCGTACCCGCCAAGGATGTTCAGGATTTCCAGCAGCACGATGCCGCCCGACGACGGTGGCGGTGACGTGATGATCTCGTACCCGTGATACTTGCCGACAAGCGGTGCGCGATCCTTCACCCGGTATGCCGCCATGTCCGCCTGCGTAATCAGGCCGCCGCCCGCCTGCATGGTGTCGGCAATCTGCTTGGCTATCGCGCCGGTGTAAAAGTCTTTGGGGTCTGCGGCAATGCGCTCGAGCGTTGCCGCAAGCTCCGGCTGCTTGATGACCTCACCGGGCCTGTAAAAGTCGCCATTGCGCTGAAAGACGCGGCGCGATTCCGGATAGGGCAGCAGTTGCTTCGTCTGCCAGGCCTTGAGTTCCGGCTCCGTGCCGACCCACCCATCGCGCGCCAGTTTGATTGCGGGTGCCATGACGGCCTTCAACCCCAGCTTGCCGAAGTGCTGCTCCGCGTACACCAGGCCGGCCACCGTTCCAGGGACGCCGCTGGCCTTGTAGCCCTGCGTGCTCATACCCTTCACGACGTTGCCGTCCTGATCCAGGTACATGTCCTGCGATGCGGCGGCGGGGGCTTTTTCGCGAAAGTCGAGGAAGTGGGCGTTGCCGTCGGCGAGTTTTTTCGTGCCGGTGGCGTGGCCCGGGCGCAGCAGCATAAAGCCGCCACCGCCGATGTTGCCCGCCTG
>CBAAAH010000361.1:0-2434 GCA_964658865.1 uncultured Granulicella sp. | reverse complement strand
AAAGGCCGGATACAGCGGGTGCCAGTACGCATTCACCACGCCGGCCCAGCGGTGCGCGTGAATCAGGTCGGCAATATCCATGTACGCCACGGCGTCGCCATCGATCGCGTAGGGGTCGTACCGCATGCTGAACCAGGCCACCAGCGGCAGCGCGGCCAAAACACTCCACAGCACGCGGCGCAGCAACCTCCGGTTCATCGACGTTCTCCTGGTGAAATGGGATACTACCGCCAAGCATACCGTTTAAAGCCGACATGACGCGTGGACGATCGGCAAACCAGCATTTCCTGAGGAGTAGACCCCAGGGAGTTCGCCCTGTTACAAAATGTAACGGCTCAGGTCCTGGTTTTTTACAATGCTTGCTACCTGCTGGCGCACATACTCCGCGTCCACCACAATCACTTTTTCCACCAGGTCGCCCGTGCGCCGCTCTATCACCGGTAGCGGGCTCTGGTTGGTGGGCTGTGTCTCGCCCGGCTTCAGCATCGCCGTGCTGGCTTCCACCTGGGCAATCACGCCGCCGTTGCTCTCGGCCGTTGTTGCGTTCTTCACTAGATCGGGCGCTTGAAAGCTGATCTCATCCAGCACGCGCTCCATGATGGTGTGCAGCCGCCGCGCGCCGATGTTTTCCGTCGTCTCGTTCACGCTGAAGGCGAATGTTGCCATCTCTTCCAGCGCGTCCGGGTGAAACTCCAGCTTCAGGCCCTCGGTTTCCAGCAGCGCAATGGACTGCTTCACCAGCGACGATTTCGGCTCCGTCAGGATACGCAGAAAGTCCTCCACGGTAAGTGGCAGTAACTCGACGCGAATAGGAAAACGGCCCTGTAATTCGGGAATAAGATCGCTCGGCTTAGAGACGTGAAACGCACCCGCCGCGATAAATAGGATATGGTCGGTCGAGACAAAGCCGTACTTTGTGTTGACGGTCGTGCCTTCCACGATGGGAAGGATATCGCGCTGCACGCCTTCTCGGCTTACATCGGGGCCGTGGCCGCCCTCACGCCCGGCGATCTTGTCGATCTCGTCCAGAAATACGATGCCCGAATCTTCCACGCGATCGATCGCCGTCCGCGTCACCTGGTCCATGTCGATCAGGCGCGATTCCTCTTCGTCGATCAGCGCTTCAAACGCCTCAGACACCTTCATCTTTTTCTTGCGCGACCGCGGCCCAAACAGCCCGGGCAGAATGTCCTTCAGGTTCACGTCGGACTCTTCGCCGCTCATGCCCACCACTTCAATGTTGGGCATGTTGCGCTCGCGCGTTTCAATTTCCACGATGCTTTCGTCGAGCTTGCCCTCGCGAAACTGGTCGCGCAACTCATCGCGCGTGGGACCGCTTGCGTTAAGCTGCGGTGCGATCGCGGGTGCGTCGAAATCTACCGCAATCTTTGCGGGTTCCACGGTCTGCGCTTCGCTGGGAATACCGGTTTTCGCAGGAACTTCCGGCTTTTTCTCCGGTGCGGGTGGCGTTAGCAGCAGGTCCAGAATGCGCTCTTCCGCGTTGCGCTCAGCCTTGTCCTCGACCTCTTCCAGCTTCTCTTCGCGTACCATTTCTATGGCCGTTTCAACCAGGTCGCGCACGATAGATTCCACGTCGCGGCCCACATAGCCGACCTCGGTGAACTTGCTCGCCTCCACCTTAAGAAACGGTGAGTTCGTCAGCTTCGCCAGCCGCCGCGCAATCTCCGTTTTTCCTACGCCGGTAGCACCGATCATGATGATGTTTTTCGGCATGATCTCGTCGGCGATTTCCGGCGGCAGCTTCTGCCGGCGCTGGCGGTTACGCAGCGCAATGGCGACGGCACGCTTGGCCGCATGCTGCCCGACGACATACTTGTCCAGCTCCGCAACGATTTCGCGCGGCGTCAGTTCTTCCAGCGCAACAGACTGGGATTCGGCAATGCCGGGTAAATAGATCGCCATATACTTTCGCTCCTGGCTGCTGACTTTTAGCTCTTAGCAAAGAGCCGCTGACTTGAAGCAGCGATACGTTCAAACAAGAACTAGCAACAGCTAGAAGCTTAAGAGCTAACCGCAGTCGCCAACTCTTCCGTTACAAAATGATCGTTGGTGTAAATACAAATTTCCGCCGCGATCTTCATACTTTTTTCGACGATGGCACGCGCGGGTAAGTCGGTGTTTTCCAGCAGCGCCTGCGCGGCACTCTGCGCGAACGATCCGCCGGAGCCGATGGTCATGATCGACCCGCCCTCGTTTGCATCCGGCTCGATGACGTCACCATTGCCGCCCAGTAGGAACATGTGCTGCGTGTCGGCGACGAGCAGCAGCGCGTCTAACTGACGCAGAAGCTTGTCGGTGCGCCAGTCCTTGGCCAACTCCACCGCGGCGCGCGGCAGGTTGCCGGCAAACTGCTCCAGCTTGCTCTCAAACCGAGCAAACAGGCTGAAGGCGTCGGCGGTAGACCCGGCAAACC
>CBAAAH010000360.1:0-2466 GCA_964658865.1 uncultured Granulicella sp. | reverse complement strand
CGACCAACGCGACGCCAAAGCACCACTGGGTAACGCTGCGGCTGGTCGGCACGGGCAAGAGCAACCGCGACGCGATTGGAGCGGCCGTGTACGTGACAGCCAACGGCTTTCGTCAGCGCGCGGACGTGATCGCCGGCGGGTCGTTCGCATCGTCGTCGGATAAGCGTCTGCACTTCGGCCTGGGCACGGCCACCACGGTGGATGCGTGTGACATTCAATGGCCGGACGGCACCAAGGAAAGTCTTCTGATTCCTGGAGTCGATGCCATGTACACGCTGACCGAGGGCAAGGGCCTCACTGCGAAATAATGGCTGTCGCCCAGCTCACCCTTGAACTCGCCATCGAACACGCGCAATCGTTGAAGGATCGTCGGCAGGTGGTGCGGTCTTTGAAGGATAGGCTGCGCCATGGCTTCAATGTTTCCGTGGCAGAGCTGGACGAAGCGCTTGCGTGGAATCGCGCGACCATTGCCGTGGTTGCCGTGAGTGCCTCGCGCGATTACCTTGCTGGCCAGCTTGCGGAAGTGGAACAGGCAGTCGAGCGCATCCTTGTCGGACTGGGCGCGGCGGTGCTGGAGAGCGGTATGGATTTTCTGGACTAAGGGTCGGCAACGGAGTGCTGCGGCGCGGACGACTGCCAGATTTTCCGTAAAGTATTTCATTTCTGGTATTCTCCAAGGTTAGCAGGGAGTTTATGCCGGAGCATCGCGGAAGAGACCATCATCGCAATCGCATGGCTGAGACCTTGCGTGAAGAAATCTCCATCCTTATCGGTGGCGAACTCTCTGACCCACGCATCGGGTCGGCCGTGGTGACAGAAGTCGCCATGAACCCCGGTGGCAAAAGCGGCCAGGTGTACGTATCGGTTGAAGGTGGAGAAGAGACGGAAGCGGACACGCTGGAGGGCCTGATCGCGGCCCGAGGCTATATCCACTCCGTGCTGCTGGACAGGCTTGGCGTTAAGCGTATTCCCGACCTGACCTTCCATATTGACCGGTCGGAAAAGATCAACGCACGCATGGATACCCTGCTGGACCGCATGAAGAAGCGGCAGAAAAAGCAGGCCTCCACGGTGCGTGCGTGAGCTTAACACTGGAGCGCGCGACGGAAGTAACACCGCTCGATCTGGCCACCGAACCTCCGGTACGCGCCCGGATCGAAGCATTTTTGCGCCCGGGCAAGCATCTGCTGGTCACCTCGCACGCCCGGCCGGATGGCGACGCGGTCGGTTCCATGCTGGCCATGGCCGGCATTCTGGACCAGTTGAATATTACGAGCGATCTGGTTCTGGCAGATCCGGTTCCGCAGGTGTACAGCACGCTGCCGGGCGTTGAGCGTATCCGCACCCAGCCACGCCTTTCGGCCACCGACTACGACGGTGCGGTCGTCTTGGAATGCGATGGCCTGGCACGCACCGGTCTGCTCGGTTTCGGCACGTTGCCGGTGTTTAACCTGGACCACCACATTACCGGCACGAACTACGGCGCGCTCAACTGGATCGATTGGAACGCCTGCGCGGTCGCCGTGCTGGTGTATCGCCTGGCCAAGCTGCTGCAGGTGGAGGTAACGCCAGCGATGGCGACCTGCCTGTACACCGCCGTGTTTACCGATACCGGAGCTTTTACCTACCCGGGCACGGCGTCCAGCTCGTTCTCTCTTGCAAGCGAACTGATCGCACTCGGAGCGGACGCGGACGCCGTTGCGCATGACGTTCTCTATTCCGTCTCCACCGCGCACATTCGCCTGCTGGGCATCGCCCTGTCGCGCATGCAGATTCGCGAGGGCGTTGCATGGAGCTACGTCACCCAGCAGGATCTTGCGCTGGTCGGTGCGACCGACGAGGATTCTGAAGGCACCGTCACGTATCTCATCAGCATCGCGGGCGTGCACGCGGCACTGTTTCTGCGGGAGTTGTCGGTGGAGGCGCATGCGCCATCGCGGTTTCGCATCTCGCTTCGATCCAAATCCGCGCTCGATGTTTCGGCGGTTGCCGCGACTTGCGGTGGCGGTGGCCATCGCACCGCGGCCGGGTGCGTGCTGTATGGCGACATGGATACCACCGTGAACCTGCTGCTTTCAGAAATCGGTCGTGAGCGGCTACGGACTGCCACTGCATGAGCTCCATCTGCCCGCCACGGGACATTTTGGGCGAATGCGCACCGGCAATCTGTTAGCCTCAGCTTCGGCACAGACGTGAGCACGCTACCCCAGTCCGACCGTACCGAGCCCGACGTGGCAGCCCCACGGCAGAACTGGCTGCGCCGCGCCATCTATCACGCGGGCACCACCGCATTTCGTGAGTTGGTTGTGCTGTGCCTGATGACGGCGGTGCTGCTGTTCTACGGTCTGGTGCCGTTGCGCATGGGGCGTGCCGTGCTGTCACAGCCGGCCATCGGCCTGGTTGGCGCAGACGAGCCGCGCTACGCACAGATTGCGTACGAGATGCTGCTGGCGCACCACAACGGCT
>CBAAAH010000359.1:0-2467 GCA_964658865.1 uncultured Granulicella sp. | reverse complement strand
CGGATGGCCGAGCTTCTTCAAGCCGGTAACGCCGGATGCGGTGGAAGCGATCGAGGACACCAGCTACGGCATGCGGCGGGTAGAGGTGGTGTGCGGCACCTGCGGATCCCACCTCGGGCACGTATTTCCGGATGGCCCGCGCGATCAGACGGGTTTGCGCTACTGCATTAATTCCGCGTCGCTGCAGTTTGCGGGAAACGACGGACAGGTTAAGCCCGGGGCGGAATAGCCTGAGTCACCTTTAAAGAAGCGGCGCTGGGCCGGGATTTCTCACGGTAATCCAGTGCCGTTTTGTTTCCGCGGCATGCCAGTCTTGACCTACGCCGGGAAGACCGGTATGCTTAGCAGGTTCGGCAGATCGAGGATTGCGACGGGTGGATTGCTCCTGTCGCGCCTGGCTCGACGATGGTTCACGGGCCATCGCTGCGGTTCGCAAGAGAAAAACAGACAGCACCGGGCGTTGACGCCCCCTGTCGCAGCGCGCCGCCATGGCGGAAAGCGCGGAAGGATCAAGACGATGTACGCAGTGATTCGGACCGGTGGAAAGCAGTACCGCGTGGCACCCGGCGACACGCTTCGGGTGGAGACGCTTGGGCAGGAAAGCGGCGCGATCGAATTTGCCGATGTGGTCGCGGTGAGCGGCGAGGCAGGCTCGTTTGAACAGGAGTTGAGCGGCGCCAAGGTGATGGCAGAGGTCGTGAGCGAAGGCCGCGGCGAAAAGATCCTGGTCTTCCACTTTAAGCGAAAGAAGCAGTACAAGAAACTGCAGGGTCACCGCCAGAACTTTGCCGAGATCCGAATCAACGAGATCCTGGTGAACGGCAAGAGCTTTAAGGCTGAGAACAAATAACCGATGGCACGATTCCTCACGACAGACAGAGGATCATTGTTGCATTTCAGCGGCGGAACCATAGGTTCGGACCGGAGAGCGAGAGAGACAGATGGCACATAAAAAAGGCGGCGGAAGCTCTTCCAACGGCCGCGATAGCAATGCGCAGCGGTTGGGCTGCAAGAAGTTTGCCGGCGAAGTGGTGACCGGCGGTTCCATCATCGTGCGTCAGCGCGGCACGCCCATCAAGGCTGGCCTGAATGTCGGTCGTGGCAAAGACGATACCCTGTTCGCCAAAATCGGCGGACGCGTGCAGTTCTCCGACCGTGGCAACCATGGTCGTTTCGTATCGATCGAGCCGATTGCTGCCGCGTAGGATCGTTCAACTCTAAAAAACGCTCCAGCCCCTGACGGGTTGGAGCGTTTTTACGTGGGGTCATGCTTTGCACTGGCTACCCACAGAGGCTCGACCAGCCAGTGCGGCTTCACCACGAATCGCCGGGAAGACGCAGCGAATTCGACCGGCCGGTCCGATGGTTCCCCGCCCTAATCGTTGAGCTTGAGCGCGATGTTGATGCTGTCCTTGGTGTCGAACGAACTGATGCTTTTGACCGCAGTTTTTTTGCCGTCGGAGTCTGCCCAGACCTCATAGTCCGTATTACCGGAGAGTTGCGCAAAGTGGTAGGTGCCATCCGCTGCAGTGATGTAGCTCTTCTGCGACAGGGAACGAGTGTCCTTCAGATGGACGACCGCGCCCTTTACTGGCCCGCCACTTTTTAAGGTTACCGTGCCATCCAGGGTACGCACGGACACCGGGCGCTGCGCGATTGCGGACGTGACTGGGACGATGGCGAGACCAGTCCCGCACAGCAGACCGGCAGTCAGCATGGAACAGCGAAGTTTGGCAGATAACCGATGTGACAGCAAGTGGCTCATGGCTCCAGTATACGGTCGCTTGGGCAACCGCCTCTCACAAACCAAGACACGGATTCGGCAAGTTGGTTGTGGAGGAGTACCAATGCGGGTTCATGCGCGTGGTTCGCACGTGGGATCGGAGTAGTGGAGAAATCTACTCTTCGTCTTCGTCGTCGCTGTCGTGGCGAACACTGTCATCTTCGTCGTCGTACCCTTCGCCATCGACGACGGCAAGCTGCAGGGGTTCGGTGGAGATAATTTCAAGTTCCGTGCCGCACTCGTCGCAGTTGACGGTTTCGCCTGCTTCAATTTCGTCGGTGTCGATATCCAGGGGGTTGTCGCACTCGGGGCAAGTTGCAGCCATGGGTCTTACTCTCTTTCGCTAGTGTTTCATTTGCAGTTGCGTACGCCTGCGGCGTGGCGAACAGGTTTTCAGGGGAAGACGCCTATTGCGCGGAAGGGGTTGTTTCTGCTTTGGGTCGCGTCCTGCGATCGGGAAGTATTTCCCTGTTGCACACAATTTTTCTTCGCAAGCATCCGATAAACGATACGAAAAAGACGTATCCTGCACGCTATGGATGTTTCTGCAATTGTGAAGGCGATCGACGATCGTATTGCTGCCATGCAACAGGCAAAGGCGCTGCTGAGCGCAACTGCTGTTCCGGCGATGGAAAAGCGTGCCAAAGAGGCGCTTGCGGCGAGCCAGCCAAAAGGCACCAAAGG
>CBAAAH010000358.1:0-2509 GCA_964658865.1 uncultured Granulicella sp. | reverse complement strand
AAGCCTACACCTACGCCATCCCGAAGGTGTATCGCGACGCCGGCGTGCGGCGGTACGGCTTTCATGGGCTATCGTACGAATCCATCGTAAGCGCCCTTGGCGACACCATTCCGGAGCGCACCGTTATTGCGCACCTGGGTGGCGGCAGCAGCGCATGTGCCCTTCTGGCTGGCAGGTCGGTCGATACCAGCATGGGCGTCAGCCCTACCGGCGGCTTTGTCATGAGCACCCGTACCGGCGACCTGGACCCTGGCGTTGCTCTGCTGCTGGAACGGCATCTTGCCGATGGCGTGCCGACACTGTCACCGGATGAGTTGGAACGCACGGTAAACCACGATAGCGGCATGGAAGCGCTGGCAAACGTGCAGGACATGCGCAAGCTGCTTGCACGTGCGGATAAAGGCGAAGCTGACGCCATACTCGCCGTTTCGATCTTTTGCCGTGAAATCGTAAAGACCATCGCGGGCTATGCGACGGTGCTGGGTGGCCTCGATCTGCTGGTGTTTACCGGCGGCATCGGCGAACACAGCGCGGCGATTCGCCGGAATGTGTGTGATCGGCTCGGCATCCTCGGCGTCGAGCTTCACCTCGGCGCAGATACCTCCGGCACCCTGTCCACACCAGCGTCGAAGGTCGGGGTACGAGTCATCGCCGCCGATGAAAATGCCATGATCGCGCGCCACGTCGCCTTTCTCGCACGCTAACCGAGTCCTCACTCGGGTGGAATCCTGCTATCAGGAATTACGAATTCGAGAGAGTGGTACCACCCGGCTCACTCAGCAGACGAATCGCGGCGCGATATCCGTGAAGCGTGCCGGTATCCACGTAGGCCTCGCCGGCTTTGATGCCAGCCGCCTGGCCGCCCCGCTGCAGCCAGGCGTTCACCAGCGTTCCCAGGTACTCGTCCCCTCGCTCGGGCTGTTGCCACAACCGGTGCAGCGCGTGAAAGACGGAGCCGGGCATGCGCAGTGCACCCCAGACCCAGTGCGTCGTCGGCACGGCCTGCTTCACTTCAATGCGCTGCACTTCGTCGCGCTCGTTCGTGACGACCGCGTCGAAGAACTCCGGCCGTTCCACCGGGAACAATAAAAAGCTCAAACGGTCTGCGGGCAGTCGCGCCAGACCGTCTTCGGGATACCAGACCGTATCGGGCAGTCCAATGGCGACCGGCTCGTTCTCGCCCACGACAGGTGCCGCACGGAACAGCGCATCGCACAGGCCGCCCGCGCCGGGCTGCACCGTGTACACAATATCCACGCCCCAGATGCGCGAGCCGTAGTACGCCAAAATGTCGGACTTTCCTGGAGAAATCACAAAGCACAGCTTGGTACAGCCCGCGGCAAGCAGACGTTCCACCAGGTATTCGCTGACCGCACGAGGCCGCTCGGTGCCGTCCGCTTCTATGCGGCTGCCGACGGGCAAAAGCTCTTTGGAAAACGCCAGCGGCTGAATGCGGCTGCCAAGCCCGGCTGCGGGAATAATGCCCCACATGCTACGCCGTCTCCTGAAGTACATGCTGTTCAGTCCGGCTCAGCGCGGCCTCGCACAACGACTCCAGCGTACGCACGCGCGCGGCCGCGGTGTGGTGCGCCAGCGTGTGTTCCCGCGCGTTTTCTGCCATGCATCGCCGTTGTTCATCGCTCATGCCAAGTGCGTCGATGGTGTCCTGCGCGTGATTCGCAAGCACGATCTGCTCGCCGGGCTTGAAGAACTCGTCCAAGCCTTCCCATGTATCGGAGATCAGCGCGGTGCCACATGCCGCTGCCTCAAACAAGCGGCCCGACGGGCAGTAACCATACGCCGCCATCGCCTGGCGCGTAATGTTGAGCGTAAAGCGAGACGACGAGAAAAACGCCGGGTGCCCGGCTGGCGGCACATGCCGGTGGAAGCAGGTATTCCGTGTCCACGGAAACACCTCGGGATACTGCGCGCCGCCGATCAGGAACTTGTCCTGTGGCAGGCGGCGTGCCGGCTCTAAAAACAGCTCGTCCAGCGCGTGCTGGCGGTCGGCGGCATAGGTTCCCAGGTACGACAGGTCGGCCGTATAGTGCTCCTCTTTCTGCACAGGGTAGTGCGAGGCAGGGTCAACCCATCCGTAAAGCGGCGCGGGGTTGCGCGCATTTAGGCGGGTCTCCAGTTCCGTCAACGCACGCCCACCGGTGTAGCTCAGCACCAGGTCGAAGCCCTTCAGGCCGTCCACCGGCAGGTACTCGGGATGCCGGCCGGCATCCATCGCGGCGAGCGTCACCGGCGTATCCAGATCGTAGAACGCCTTGATTCGCGCGTTCGACGAAAGGATCATCGCGGCGACCGCCGCACCCTGAGGGCAGTAACTGCTCACCAACGCAAGATCGGCTTGATCCAACGCTTGCTCTGCCTCGCGACGCACACTCACAAGGTCATCATAAAATCGCAGGTGGCCACCGCCGGGCAGCTCCGTCAGGTCACGTGTATTGCGGTAGTACTGCAGGTCCTTCTCATAGAACGTCACGTGATGACCACGCTCGGC
>CBAAAH010000357.1:0-2531 GCA_964658865.1 uncultured Granulicella sp. | reverse complement strand
AGAGCAAAACGGTCCGTGTCGCCACCATGCCCATGTCGTCCATGGCCCGTGCCGACGAAATGGATGAGTCCCGCGGCATGATCAAGGCCCTCGTCGACCCCGAAACGAAGCAGATTCTCGGCGCAACGGTCCTCGGTGTCGATGGTGGCGAAGTCGCCGCGCAACTGCAGATTGCCTGCATGGGCAAGCTGCCCTATACCGCCCTGCGCGACGGCATTTTCAGCCACCCCACCAAGGCCGAAGCCCTCAACAATCTCTTTACCAATTTCACCGACGGCAAGCCGTAGCTTGACAGCACTGCCAAGGTAGAAACCAGCGAGGAGACACGACGAACAACGTCCGGTTTTACGGTGGCTGCGTCGCTCATAAGCGACAGGGAAGCTCCGAAACGTGCTTCGGCCTCATCCAAAGTACAGTCTGCAAAGTTTTCACGCCCGGCGCCCCGTGCGCAGCGAACCATTGGAGCTGAATGCACACCAGAAATCAGGACCTCGAACTCTGGGGCGGCATTGAAGCCACGATCAACCGCGTCGGCGATGCCTATCTCGATCAGGACACTTGGTCCGGTCATCGCGACCGTGTCGAAGCCGACCTGGAACAGATCGCCTCCACCGGCATCCGCACCCTGCGCACGGCTATCCTATGGGAACACCATGTGGAAGCCGACTCCTGGCATACCGCGGACCGTGCCCTCGCCGCGATGCAGCGACTGTACCTGCAGCCCATTGTCGGCCTGGTGCACCATGGCAGCGGCCCGCGCACGACCGATCTGCTCGACCCGCACTTTCCAGAAAAACTCGCCGATTACGCGCTGCAAGTGGCGCAACGTTACCCTTGGGTGATGGACTACACGCCGGTGAACGAGCCCCATACCACGGCGCGCTTCTCCTGCCTCTACGGCCTGTGGTATCCGCACCATCACAGCGTTCCCAGCTACCTGCGCGCGCTGTTGCACGAGGTTAAGGCGACGGTTCTCGCGATGCGCGCCATTCGCACCGTGCAGCCGCATGCCCGGCTCATCTACACCGAAGACGGCGGCAGCATCTTCTCCACGCCCGAGCGCGACAGCTTCCGCGTCCTCCGCGATGCACGCCGATGGCTGGGAACCGATCTTCTCTGCGGCATCGTTACCGAAGCCCACCCGCTCTTTGACGATCTTCTACACAACGGCATCGCGCGTGAAGACATTCTGTGGTTCGCCGACAATCCTTGCCCGCCCGCGGTCCTCGGCCTCAACTACTACCTCACCAGCGATCGTTTTCTCGACCATCGCCTCCACCTGTACCCCGACCACTTCCGCGGCGGCGAAACTGGCCACGATCCGCTCGTTGACATTGAGGCCCTTCGCGTCCGCCCCGAAGGGCTGCCCGGCGTCGCACCGATCCTGACCGAGGCATGGCAACGGTACGGCCTTCCCGTCGCCATCACCGAAGTGCACCTTGGCGACCAACCGGAAAATCAGATTCGCTGGCTGCACGAAATCTGGAGCGCCGCCCTCGCTGCCCGCGCCGTCGGTGTCGACGTCCGCGCCGTGACCGTGTGGGCCGTGCTCGGCTCCTGGAACTGGAGCAATCTCTGCACCCGCGACGCCGGCCATTACGAACCCGGCCTCTTCGACATCCGTGACGGCACCGCTCTTCCCACATGCCTCGCGGACTTTGCCCGGCAACTCGCCACCGGCAAAGTGCCGGCAAGCCCGGCCCTCGCTGACCCCGGCTGGTGGACGCACCCCGACCGCATCACCTTCGCCGAACCGCTCACCCAGCCCGCCTGACGCTCTCTTGCTCACGCCGAGTGACACTCTGCCGGCTAATCGCGAACCAACGCCGTGCGACGGCACACCTCGCCCGGCCGGCGTTGCAGACAAAGCAGGAAATTGCCGGGCGGCGACATTCGCGCGACACCCCACGCCGCATTCCTGCCATCCTAGCCGACATGGGTTACGTTCTCGTTCTTCTGCTGGGTATCCTGACCGGTCTTCGCACGCTCACCCCCATCGCGGTCATGTGCTGGTTCGCATATATGCGCGGCACGTTTGAGCCTCTGCTGATGCTCACCGGCTGGCGCGGCTTTATCGCGAATCCCATCTCGGTCGGCATCTTTTCGCTGATGGCAGTGGGCGAATACATCGGCGACAAATTACCGAAAACACCGTCGCGTACCTCGCCCATCGGCGTAGCCGGACGTGTGCTGTTCGGCGTCGCTGTCGGCGTCATCATTGCGCCGCGCGTGGGTGGCCATCATTACCTTAAGGGTCTTACCGGCGGCATCGGTGCGCTGCTGGGAACGTACGGTGGCTGGTGGGTACGCACGAAGCTCTCGGCCCGCGTCGGCAAAGACTGGCCCATCGCCAACCTGGAGGACTGGTTCACCATCGCGGCCAGCATCCTCGTACTCAATGTCATCACCCACTCCGACTTTTTCCGCTAGACATCACAGGGCGCTCCGGCAGCCAACCTCGCTCGCCGTTGTAACCGATAGCTCACCACCCAGGGCCTGTACATGACGCCACAGAAATAAAGCCGTGGGGG
>CBAAAH010000356.1:0-2561 GCA_964658865.1 uncultured Granulicella sp. | reverse complement strand
TTATTCTCTGGCCGGAGTCTCCGGCACCGTTTGAAACGGTACAGCCGCAACTTCGCGCAGATCTGGCCACACTGGCGCGCACGGCGAACGCACCTGTACTTGCCGGTGCTGTCGGTTTGGATGAGATGGCCGGTCTAAAGCGACCGCTGGTGTTTAACTCCGCCATGTTGGTGACGCCAAAATCAGGCTACGCTGGGCGCTACGACAAGATGCACCTCGTGCCGTTTGGGGAGTTTGTGCCTTACGCAAACTTGTTTTCCTTCGCCAGTGGCTTGACGCAGGCAGTGGGCCTGTTTGATCGTGGCACCAGCCGCCAGCCGCTGGTGGCGGACGGGCATCATTACGGCGTGTTTATCTGTTACGAATCCATCTTCGGCGACGAGGTGCGGCAGGAGGTTCGCAACGGCGCACAGGTGCTGGTCAACCTGTCGGACGACGGCTGGTATGGCGACACCAGCGCACCGTTTCAGCACATCAACATGGCGCGCATGCGTGCGATGGAGAATCGCCGTTGGCTTTTGCGGGATACGAATACCGGCATTACGGCTTCGATCGATCCGTACGGAACTGTGCGCGCGACACTGCCGCGGCATGTGCGCGGTTCGCTTGCGGCACCATTTGCGGAGCTGTCGGATTTGACGTTCTATACCCGCTACGGGGATTGGTTTGCTTATAGTTGTGCTGCTGTGGCGACGATGCTGGTGTTGGCGGGTGTGACGAAGAAATACACGTGGTGGTAGGAGCCGGGAAGAACCAACACCGCAACATGCGAGATACGGGACGCTCAACCGGCATGTAGGTGACGCCGGAGCCGCGCGGTAAACTAGGAATCGGTTGCTGTGGGCGCATGCGCCGCCGGCCAGGAGTTTCGTCATGCTGACAGATTTGGAATATTCGTACTCCCCGGTTCGCGATCGTGTGCGCGAACTGCGGGAGTATCTTTGACTCGGCCCGCATCAGGAAAGAACTTGGAGCGGTAGAGTCGCAGATTTCGGACCCCACCGTGTGGGCGGATGCCGCGCGTTCGCAACCGCTGATGCGTGAACGCAAACGGCTGGAAGCGCTGCTCGCCGACGACACCGAACTCGAGCGCCATGCCAGCGATGTTGAGGCTTACTTCGATTTGGCGCGCGAAGGCGAAGCCGTGGAACCTGAGCTGGAAACGGCGATCGCCACGACGGAAAAATTCGCCGAGCAGCTTGAAACCAAGACCATGCTGAGCGGCGAAAGCGACGGCTTGAACGCCATCGTAACCGTGCATCCGGGCGCGGGCGGAACGGAGAGTCAGGATTGGGCCGAGATGCTGATGCGCATGTATCTGCGCTGGGCCGAGCGCGAGGGCTTCAAGGTCGACATCAATGAAATTCAGGATGGCGACGAGGCGGGCATCAAGTCCGTGACCTTCACCATCACCGGCGAAAATGCGTTCGGCATGCTGACCGGTGAAACCGGCGTGCACCGGCTGGTGCGTATCTCGCCATTCGATTCGGCCAAGCGGCGGCACACGTCTTTTTCGTCGGTGTTCGTATCGCCGGAGATCGACGACTCCATCGTCATCGACATCAAGCCGGACGATCTGCGCGTGGATACCTACCGCTCCGGCGGCAAGGGCGGCCAGCACGTCAACACGACCGACTCCGCAGTGCGCATTACGCACCTTCCGACGGGTATCGTCGCCGGTTGCCAGAACGAGCGGTCGCAGCATAAGAACAAAGAAAAGGCCATGAAGATGTTGCGGTCGCGGCTGTATGAATTCGAGCTGGACAAGAAGAAGGCCACCGCGAAAAAGATGGAAGATTCCAAGCTGGACAACACCTTCGGATCGCAGATTCGGTCCTACGTGCTGCAGCCGTATCGCATGGCCAAGGATCTGCGCACGCGTGTGGAAGTGGGCGATGTGGACAAGGTGCTGGACGGTGCGTTGGCGCCGTTCATCCGCGGCTACCTGCGGATGCGGCGCGAGGGTGGCGTCCCTGCTCCGGTTGCCGACGCCGACGAGTAAGCTGCGACATCCTGCGGGCTGCCGCATCAGATCATCCATGGACCAGAATTCATTGCGCCTTGAAGTCTTGAAGCAAGTGGAAGCCCTGCTGCGGGGCGGTCAGGCCCACGCTGGATTCGACGCCGCCGTCGCGCATATGCCGTATGAGTTGCAGGGCGTCGTTCCCGGGCGGTTGCCGTACTCCGCGTGGCAGATTCTGGAACATCTGCGCATCGCTCAGCATGACATTCTGCAGTTCAGCACCAACGCCGATGGCCAGGGCTACAGGCACCTGGAATGGCCCGCGCAGTACTGGCCGAAAGAGCCCGTGCCGCCAGATACCGAGGCTTGGGAGCGCACTATCGCCACGATCCTTGCAGACCGAAAGAACTTTGAAGCACTGCTCGATGAGGGCGACCTGACGACGTCGTTCGCGTGGGGCGATAAGCAAAACCTTCTGCGCGAGGCGCTGCTGATTGCCGATCACAATGCGTACCATGTTGGCGAATTGATCGTGATCCGGCGACTGCTGGATGTGTGGCCGGCGCAGTGAACGAGCCGGCGGTACTTGCACGCATGC
>CBAAAH010000355.1:0-2561 GCA_964658865.1 uncultured Granulicella sp. | reverse complement strand
GCAAGGTAATGCTGTCGAAGAAGTCCGGCCCGAACTCCGGGCTGAGTTGCTGTAGTTCGTCGAGCGTAAGGTCGTTCAACTCGCGGCCGCTCTCCAGTCCGAAGCGCACCGCTTTGCCGATGATTTCGTGCGCGGTGCGAAAGGGAATGCCGCGATGCACGAGATACGTCGCGCCGGCCATGGCATTCAGATAGCCGTCGGCCGCGGCGGTCTGCATGCGGTCGAACTTGAAACGCAGCGCCGTGGTGAATGGTGCGAGCAGGGGCAGCATGCCTTCCAGCGTTTCGCTCACCTCGAAGCAGGCTTCCTGCGACTCCTGCATATCCTTGTTGTAGGCAAGCGGCAGGCCCTTCACAATGGTGGCGAGCGTGGTTGCCGCGCCGACGAGGCGGCCGCTTTTGCCGCGCAGTAGCTCCGTCAGGTCGGGGTTTTTCTTCTGCGGCATCGCGGACGAGCCGGTAGAAAATGCTTCGGGTAGATCGATGAAGCCGAATTCGGCGGTAGCGTGCAGCGTAATCTCTTCCGCGAAACGCGATAGGTGCAGGCCGATCGTCGCGGCTGTCTGCGCAAACTCCAGCGCAAAATCGCGGTCACTGGTGGCGTCCATGCTGTTGGCGGTGGGGCCGTCGAAGTGCAGCGCGCGCGCGGCGATGGTGCGGTCGAGCGCGAGCGTGGCACCGGCGATCGCACCGGAGCCGAGCGGGCAAAGATTGAGGCGGCGGCGGGCGCCTGCAAGGCGGCTGCAATCGCGCAGCACCATTTCGACGTAGGCCAGCAGCCAGTGCGCGACGAGCACCGGCTCCGCACGCTGCAGGTGCGTGTAGCTGGGCATTATGGCATCGGCGCTTTGTTCCGCGAGCGACACCAGCGCGTCGGCCCACGCAGCCAGGTCGGTCCGTGCGCGGTCGATGGCATCGCGCACGTAGAGTCGCAGGTCGGTGGCGATCTGTTCGTTGCGCGAGCGGCCGGTGTGCAGCTTGAGCGCAAGCGTGCCGATCTGCTGCGTGAGCGCGAGTTCGACGAAATGGTGAATGTCCTCGGCCTGGGGGTTGAGCGCGACGAGGGCCGCGCCGAACTTCGCATCGTCGATCTTCGTCTCCAGACCGAGCGCCGCAACCCAGAAGGTGTTGGTGTTGTCCTGTGCAGAGCGGCCAACGGCAACCAGGCCATCGAGGATGCGCTGCAGTTCCGCCGGAGACAGGACGCCCGCGGCGGCAATGGCGTGCGCGTGTGCCGAGCTTGCCGCGAGTTCCTGGGGTAGCAAGCGCCAGTCGAACGGAAAGCTGCGCTGCCATTCTTCGAAGTCGGTATGGAGCGGTTCGCGAAAGCGGCCGGACCACATCTTGGTCGGTTCGTTTGTCGTCATTATTCGCTGCCCTTCAACTGCGGCAGGTCCGAACCCTTGCTGAGCTTGATCAGGCCCGACGCGGCGTAAGTCTGCAGTTTGGCGCGGGTGTCCGTGATGTCGAGATTGCGCATGGTGAGCTGGCCGATGCGGTCGCGCGGCGAGAACGTGGATTCGGTTTTTTCCATCGACAGCCGCTCTGGCGAGAAGGTCAGATTCGCGCTTTCGGTGTTCAGAATGGAGTAGTCGTTGCCACGCCGTAGCTCCAGCGTCACCTCGCCGGTAACGGGTTTTGCGACCCAGCGTTGCGCTGCTTCGCGCAACATAATCGCCTGCGGATCGAACCAGCGGCCCTGGTACAGCAGGCGGCCGAGCTTTCGGCCGTTGTCGCGATACTGCTCGATGGTGTCTTCGTTGTGAATGCCGGTAACGAGCCGCTCATACGCAATGAAGAGCAGCGCGAGACCCGGTGCCTCGTAAATGCCACGGCTCTTTGCCTCGATGATGCGGTTTTCGATCTGGTCACTCATGCCGAGGCCGTGGCGGCCACCGATGCGGTTCGCTTCCAGCAGCAGATCGACGGGATCGGCGTACACCGTGCCGTTCAACGCGACGGGCATGCCTTCTTCAAAACGCACCGTAACCTGCTCGCGCTTGATTTCCACATCGTCGCGCCAGAAGGCAACGCCCATGATCGGCGAAACGATCTGCATGGAGCTGTTCAGGAATTCGAGGTCCTTCGCTTCGTGCGTGCCGCCCAGGATGTTGGAGTCGGTCGAGTACGCCTTTTCCGTGGACATCTTGTAGTCGAAGCCGCTTTGCTGCAGAAAGGCCGACATCTCCGCGCGGCCGCCGAGCTCGTCGATGAAGGCGGTGTCGAGCCACGGCTTGTAGACCTGCAGGTGCGGGTTCACGAGCAGGCCGTAGCGGTAGAAGCGCTCGATGTCGTTGCCCTTATAGGTTGAGCCGTCGCCCCAGATGTTGACGTCGTCTTCCTTCATCGCGGTCACCAGCACTGTGCCCGTAACGGCGCGACCGAGCGGCGTGGTGTTGAAGTACGTGACGCCCGCGGTGGTGATGTGGAATGCGCCGGCCTGCAGAGCCGCGATGCCTTCGCCGACGAGCTGCGCACGGCAATCGATGAGCCGCGCTTTTTCCGCGCCGTACTCCAGCGCCTTGCGCGGAATGGCATCATAGTCCGTTTCGTCCGGCTGGC
>CBAAAH010000354.1:0-2563 GCA_964658865.1 uncultured Granulicella sp. | reverse complement strand
GGCTGTGGCGGCGCTGCTCATGTCGGTCAGCCCGTACTTCTTTGCTTTTAGCCGCATGGCCGTGCTGGAGCCGCTACTGGTGTTGCTGACGCTGCTCGCATTGCTGACGGCAAACGCCGCCGGCCGGCCTGATCCGCGCTGGAAAACCGTCGCGCGGCAGATCGCGTTAGGCGTGCTGGTCGCGCTCATGATCGGCACCAAGACCACGGCCATCGCTCTTGTACCGGCGATCGCGTGGATGTTGGCCAGCGCCTGCAGGTGGCGAAGTCGAGCCATGCTGCGTGCCGGCGTCGTCAGTGGTGGAACGGCGCTGCTGCTGTGCGGCACCTACTACGTCACGCTGGTGCGCCCGCGTTACCTGCAGGATTTCCGCTACCTGTTCTCGGCAAATCAGTATACCGGCCTGACCCGCGGGAATGCCATCACGACGATCCTTACGGCACTTCGTGATGGCATGTGGATCGGCTCCATCATTTATCCGCTGTTTTTTGTGGCGCTGCTGTTTGCACTGCTCTATCGGCAGGTATGGCGCGATGCGGTCTTCGTGTCGCTGCTCCTATGGATGGCCGGGTACTTCGCGTTCTTGGTCTATCACGCGAACCTGCAGCCACGGTACTACCTGGTCATTGCCGTACCTATGGTGTTGCTGATCGTGCGCAGCGCGCAGCATGTTGTCTGCCGGCAGTGGCGTAGCGCGTTCGTGCTGGCACCGTTTTTTCTGCTGATGGTGGCATACGATGCGCGGGGCACGCTGCACTACCTGCGCCACCCCGATTACACCTTTCAGGATGCCGCGCGGCAAGTCGGAATTATCGTGGAAAGCGAGCCGAATCATAGCCATACGGTACTGTCGATCTCCGGTTCGGATCTGTCGCTCATGACCGGCCTGCCCAGCATCTGCGACGACTTCGGCACCATGCAGTTGGAAGATCGCATCGCCGTCTACAAGCCCGGCTGGTTCGTTGCTTGGAATTACGTTGAGGACGACAAGATGGAGGCGCTCGGCAGGTTTTATCGGCTCACCCGCGTCGCGGAGTTTCCGGCGATGGACGACCCCGACCGCAACCTGATGATTGTGTACCGGCTCGACCCGATCCAGGGCATCACGCCCAAGCGCAAGCGGCTGAAAAAAACGAAGCTGGCGATGCCGATCATCTCTGTGTCCACCGGCAGCACTGGTTGACGTCGCGCAGGGAGTTCGATATGCTGAGAACTCGCGCAGACCCCTGTCTGCCGCCCTGTGCTGCAACGTTTCAGCCGGGTGGTGGTTTGGGGTTAGTGTGGTGGTCCATGCGGGAATCGCCAGGGAAGCGGGAACAGCGCTGCCGGCAAGCTCTTCGAACGGCGGCGTTGTGCAAGCGCGCTCCGCTCCGGGAACAGTTCGCACCGAACTCCACTCTGAATTCGCCGTTGGTCTACTAGGCCGACGGTCGATTGCGCTCAGGTTTGACACAGATTTGCAGTGAAGTGGAGTGTACGATGTCGACGTTTGTTCCAAGTTCGAAGGACCTGAACCGCAAGTGGTTCGTGGTCGATGCCAGCGGCCAGACGCTGGGACGCCTCGCCAGCGGTGCGGCACGCGTGCTCACCGGCAAGAATAACCCGCAGTACACCCCGTATATCGATACCGGCGACCATGTCGTCGTGATCAACGCGGAAAAGATCGTGCTCACAGGCATGAAGGCTTCGCAGAAGCTCTATCGTCGCTACACCGGCTTCCCCGGTGGTCTGCGTGAGGAAGAGTTCTCGAAGCTGCTCGTCCGCAAGCCCGAGGCGATTCTGGAGCAGGCCATTAAGGGCATGCTGCCGAAGAGCAAGATGGGCCGCCAGATGGCGACCAAGCTCAAGGTCTACAAGGGCGACAAGCATCCGCACGACGCGCAGATGCCGACGGTGCTCGATGTGAGCTTCGGCGCGCACAAGGCAGCACCTGCCACCACGCACGAAAAGATGGAAGGATAACCCATGGCAGATCTGGTGCAGTATTACGGAACGGGTCGCCGCAAGTCGGCGATCGCGCGTGTGTTTCTCCGCCCCGGCAGCGGCGGTTTCACCGTCAACGGCAAGGAATTTGACGTCTACTTCGTGACCCCGGCGCAGCGCGTCGCCGCGAAGCGCACACTCGAGACGGCCAGCATGAACGGCGAATTCGATATCGTTACCACCGTCAAGGGTGGCGGCGTCAACGCCCAGGCCGATGCCGTCAAGATGGGCATCGCCCGCGCCCTGCTCGAGTTCAATCCCGAGCTGCGCAAGATCATGAAGGCCGACGGCCTGCTGACCCGCGATGCGCGCATCAAGGAGCGCAAGAAGTACGGTCAGAAGGGCGCCCGCAAGCGCTTCCAGTTCTCCAAGCGCTAGTACGGGTTTGGTTTATGTCCTGCGGCGGATGGTGCTTTTTCTCAGAAAAAGGCCATCCGCCGTACCGCTGTAAAACTCCAGGAGTTGAATCTCCCAGAACGACGGGATCAATCTCGACATGATCAGTCGAGATGCCGATTAAAGGAGCCACACATGGCATCGATCACAATGAAGGAACTGCTCGAAGCAGGCGTTCACTTCG
>CBAAAH010000353.1:0-2573 GCA_964658865.1 uncultured Granulicella sp. | reverse complement strand
GTTGCCCTGCAATTTCTCGTAGGGCAACGGCAAGGATCTAATGAATCCTGTACTCATAGGTTCCACTGCCCAAGTTCATGACAGGCTCGCCAGGCAGGTTCAAGGTCGCCGTGGTGTTTGCGGGTAGTGTTACGGAAAACCCGCGGTCGCGATAGTCTGTTACCAACGTGCCATAGGGCGAATCATACTCGGGGTGTAACTGTGGCAGCGCGGCATCGAAATGCGGTGAAATCGTTAGGTGATGAAATCCTGAGCCGTCGACTGAATCGATACCGGCGGCGCGTCGAAACACCCATTCCATCACGGACAGAAGGCGTAGTGGTTACAGGAATTCATGCTGGGATCGCCAGTGTCACCGTTCCACCTCTCCCACCAGGTGGTTGCGTCTTTTCGCACCATATAACCCTAGGAAGGGTACGACTCCTGCAGCAGCAGTTTAAACGCGAGATCAACCTGCCCATTCTCGTTCAGGACAAAAAAGTAGGAACGGTGTTCCAAGAAGACGCTGATTGACATCTCATGCGTGTTCTGTGGTCTTCTGCACGATTGCATACGATCTCTCTCTTCCCATGCAAAAAGGGCGCGAGCCATAACGGCTGCGCCCTGCTCTTTCACTGCCAGAAAATTTAAACAATGCCGAGGCCACCGGTGACACCATAAATTTCACCCGTAATATAGCTGCTTTCCTGCGATGCCAGCAGGACGTAAACGGGCGCAAGTTCGACGGGCTGGCCAGGACGCTTATAGGGTGTGCTTTCGCCCAGCTTCTTCAACTTCTGTTCATCGCCGTCGGCTTCCTGCAGCGGTGTCCAGATCGGTCCAGGTGCGACTGCGTTGATGCGGATGCCATGCTTCTCCATCAGTTCTTCGCTCACACCCTTGGTGAAATTGGCAATGGCAGCTTTAGTGATGGCATAGTCAAAGATCTTGCCGGAAGGATCGAACCCCTGCACACTGCTGGTATTGATAATTGAGGCACCCGGCTTCAGGTGCGGTACCGCAGCCTTTGTGATCCAGAAAATCGAGTAGATATTGGTCTTCATCAGTACGTCGAAACGCTCGGTCGAAGTTGCGAGTAGGCCTTCGGTCTTGCCCATCTTCGCAGCGTTGTTTACCAGAATGTCGAGACCACCGAGTTGTTCGACCGCGTCGGCCACCAGGCGTTGGCAGAAGCCCTCGTGCGACACATCGCCGGGCAGCAGCACGGCTTTGCGGCCAGCATCGCGAATGTATCCTGCGACTTCCTCGGCGTCTTTCTGTTCCTCCGGCAGATAGCAAATCGCGACATCGGCACCCTCGCGCGCAAACGCAATGGCGGCAGCACGGCCGATGCCGGAATCTGCACCGGTAAGCAATGCCTTGCGCCCTGCCAACCGACCAGAACCCTTGTAGCTCTGCTCTCCGCAGTCGGGCTTCTCGCTCATCTTTGCCTGAATGCCGGGGTTAGACTGCAATTCCACGCTGGAGGGCGGACCGGGATACTGCGAACGAGGGTCCTGCGGAGTAATCAAATCAGTGGACATGGTGCTCCTTTAAAGTCTGGCGGCAAAGCCGTTTTCCTCAAAGTGAGATGCCATGTCGCACGAAGTTCGCCACCTGACGGAAGGCCTTCAACGATCGAAGCGCAGTTCTGGCGTGCTTTGACTACCCTGTGCGTGTGCCAATTGCATGTGTGGCGCGCTAGCGAAGACTTCGGGGGCAATCTGGATCGGCGTTTCATGCCGGCACTGTTGCACCTGCTGCGTCAAGGCGCGCCGCACACGGCCTACGACCTCATCCCAGCCCCGACCCTGCTGTCCAAACACACGTCCGCTTGGGTACCACGCGCTTTTCTCCTTGTGCTCGATCCACCGCCAGTCTGGCTGTTGCGCCACCAGTACCCACACCGGAACGCCAAGCGCACCGGCCATGTGTGCGCATGACGTATCGACACTGATGACCAGGTCCAGCGTTTTCATCAGTGCCGCCGTGTCGTAAAAATCGTGCAAATGCGGACCGGCATCGACCAGTGAAGTCGCCGCCGGCAGTTGTTCCATCTCCTCATAGCCTGCGCCCTTCTGCATTGAGAAAAAAGCGACGTTCTCGACGGCGAGCAAAGGCATCATCTGCTGCAGTAGCATGCTGCGAAAAGCGTTTGTGCGCAGGCTGGGGTTGCCTGCCCAAACCAAGCCCACGCGCAGAAGAGCACCCGCGTGCGGATTGCGAAAAAGCGCACGCGCGGCATCGATATCTTTCTGCTGCACCGACAGGTAAGGCCGCTGCACCGGAACCGTTTCGAGCGTTGTTCCAAACGCTTTCGGCAAGCTCATCAACGGGCTTTGCACATCACAGAGTGGCGCGTCGTTGTCCCGATCGACGACTAAAGACACTCCCGTCAGGCTGCGCGCGATCCGGCTCAAACTTGCGGGAACTTCCAGCACCACGCGCGCACCCAGCGCGGCGACCGTGGACGCATAGCGCATGAACTGCAATGCGTCGCCCAGCCCCTGCTCGGCGTGCAGCAGAATCGTCTTGCCGGCAATCGGTTCGCCCTGCCAAAGCGGCAGGTGTGTGTGCCGCTGCGTCAGGGTCAG
>CBAAAH010000352.1:0-2585 GCA_964658865.1 uncultured Granulicella sp. | reverse complement strand
CGGCGTAGGAGCGGCCGTTCAGCGGCAGGTTCTCGACTTCTTTCGTGCCGATCACCTGGCCGCGCGAACTGGTTTCCGTCTCAAGCTGGGTGGAAATGGCGGACACTTCAACCGTTTGCGAGACTTCACCCGTATGCAGCGCAACGTCCACGCGCTGGCGGGCGTTGACGGTAAGCGCGAACTGCGGGGTATCGGTGGTGGCGAAGCCGGTGGACTCGGCCTCGACCTTGTAGTCGCCGATCTTGATGCTGTCGAACTCGTAGCGTCCCTGTGCATCGGCATGCGTGGTCTGCTTGACGCCGGTTTCCACGTTGGTCAACGTGACGGTCGCGTTGGCGACGGAAGCACCCGCACCATCACGCACATAACCCAGCACGGAGGCAGCATCGAACTGAGCGAGCAACGGCACACTGGCGGCGAACAATACGGCGGAAAGCGGCACACGAAGGTGCTTCAGGGACAACGTAAAACGCATGAATTCTCCTGTCGGCGTGACATGATCTTCGCCGTACAAGATTGCAGGCAGATAGCGGGAGCATTACAGCACGATGAAAGCGCACCGGAGCATGAACGTCAGTCATCACGGGCTGCATGACGCGCATCCGGCAAGCAGGGTACTGTCGGTCAGAAAAACCGGGTTTGCCGCCACAGCCGCAGCGAACACCAGATCAGGCTGACCAGCATCAGCACGGCAAGCGCGGCGATCCAGGGATAGCTCATGGCCAGCGCCGGCACGTGCGCCTGCATGCCCAGCCAGACAAATACGGCGCAGGCGGCGAGAACGATGGCGTAGTCCCACGGACGTCGGCGCTCGGCAGTGTCGAACTCCTCGCCCGATTGCGCGGCCAGCGTCCTGCGGTAGTCCAGGCCATAGCGCTCGCACTCCCGCAGCAACGCACGCTGCACGGAGCTGTTTTCCTGCGCGGAGGCGACGGCCGTGCTGACGGCAAGTGCGCCCACAATCATGAGCAGCGACCCGCCGACCACGAGCCAGCGGTGCGCCGCGTTCGCCGTGCGAAGTTCGCCGAATACCAGCGCGCCCCACGCCAAACCCCACATCTGGTTGGTGTTCGACAACGGAATGCCGCGGCCGATCCCGAGGTATTTGCAGGCAAACTGCTGGAACAGGTCGCCCACGACCCACACCATGCCGCCCAGAAACAACCAGAACAATACGGGCCGCAGCGCCGCCCAGTGAAACGCGGACGAGTGCGTGCCGCCGTCGAGTGTGAGCACCAGCAGCAGCATCATGCCGAGTTCGCCGAGAGTAAACACCGTGACGAACGACAGCGGATTCATGCCGCTGAGATACGCCTTGCGGTACGGCACATACATGGTGCCCCACATCAGGCTGGCACCCGCCGCCGCAGCCAGCCCCGCGCCCACATGCCGGCCTGTAGCCCCGCCATGCAGCGTACTGAAGCCGAGCAGGATCGCCGCGCCCAAGATCAGCACCGTACCCACCGTAACCTTGACCACGTTCACGCGGCCCGCGCCCTGCAACTCCTTGAACAGCAGCCGCCCCCACAGCAGGCCGATGAGCGAATTCGTGTTCCACAGCGGAAAAGCGATGGCCAGGCCGACATCGCGAATGGCAAAAACGGTCAGCGTGTTGGCAACGGCCCAAAGTGCGCCGGCAAGGATCGCCCACACGATGAGGTGCTTTTTCTCGCGCAGGTCGGCGAAGACGTACGACGTGCCCTTGAGCAGCGTGGGAAACGTCCACCGCGCGGTAAACACGCCGGCGACCATGCACAACGAAATGGTAAACGGACTGAACCCGGCATTCACCAATTTGGTGGGTGCCTCTGCCGCGCCCAGCCAAACGCCAGCGGCCAGGCCGCAGACCACGCCCAGCACGTGCAACTGGCCGGGCGTTTGACGCGGCGTCACGGTCGCCGGACTCAATGCAGCACCACCAGCAAAAGCACGCCCAGCACAAGCACGGCCGCTGGAATCCAGAACTGTACGTCGGTAAGAATGGCCTTCAACATTGTCCGCTCGATTTTAGTACCGCAGCGGTACTCTGCGCCGCTTGCACGCAGAGACGATTGGTTGCCCCTCAGGTGACGCAACGTGCTGCCGCTACACTGCAGGAAGGATGAAGCTGCTGCTCTATTCCGTGCGCGCCGGCCGTGGCCATAGCCGTGAGGCCGAGGCGCTGACGGTGGAATACCTGAAACGCCTGCGGACGCCGTTTTCCGCGGAAGCTCGCGTCTTTCGCACAGAAACGCTGCTGCTGGATAGCCTAGCAGCCGAACGCAAGGCCGGCGCAACGGCGGTGTGGCTGGCCGATGGACGCGGCAAGGCGATGTCGTCGGAAGACTGGGCAGCGGCAATGCGAGCCGCACAGGACGGCGGCAAGCGAACGCTGGTGCTGGCGATCGGTCCAGCGGACGGATGGAGCGCGGCGACACTGGCGGGCGAGGTTCGGCTGATTTCCCTCGGCCCCATGACGCTGCCGCACGAACTCGCGCGCATCGTGGTGGCCGAGCAACTCTATCGCGCAACGACGATCCTGGCCGGGCACCCGTATCACCTGGGGCACGAGTAGTTGGTTCTTCGTTTGTCGTTCTTAGTTTGTC
>CBAAAH010000351.1:0-2605 GCA_964658865.1 uncultured Granulicella sp. | reverse complement strand
AGAAACGGGTACAGCGGCACGCCATACTTCTTCGACACAACGACGTAAGTCTCGTTGAACTCTTTGATGTAGGCCGCGCTGAATTGCGGCGGCAGGGTGATGCCGGCCATCATGACGTGCACACCGGCATGATGCAAGCGGGCGACGATAGCATCGAGGTTGGCGCGCGAACTGGCAACCGGAATGCCGCGCAAACCGTCGTTGCCGCCGAATTCCACCACGGCGATGGCCGGTTTTGCGGCAAGCACGCGATCCACCCGGCTCAGGCCGTCCTTCGTGGTTTCGCCGCTAATGCCCATGTTGATCACGCGGTAGTGGTAACCGTCGCGGTCCAGGTCGGCCTGCAGCCGCGCCGGGTACGACTCGTCGGCATCCACACCGTAGCCCGCCGTCAGGCTGTCGCCGAAGCATACAATTACCGGCCGTCCGTCGGGTGCGGTCTCGCTTTGCGGTGTCGCCGGCGCCTTTACCTCGCTGCGCAAGGGCGTTGCCATGCCGTTCTCCTGCTCCGATTCCTTTGCCGCCCGGTCCGCCTTGCATCCCACCAGCGACCCCACCAGCAATAATCCTGCGAACCACTTGCGCATGACGCTCAACCTCTCGACCCGGCGTGAACTCACGGAAGTCCACGCATCCAATCCACCCGCTCATTCTCAGCCTACAGCCTTTCAGGAGATACTAACGTGGTGCTCTCCTCCTCTCACCCCAGCATTCACGTCAGCGGCCTAACCAAATCCATTCGCAACGGCAGCCGCACGGTTGAAATTTTGCGCGGCATTTCCTTCGACGTGCGACCCGGGGAATTCGTCGCCATCATGGGATCGTCCGGCTCCGGCAAATCGACGCTGCTGGGCCTGCTGGCGGGTCTGGACACACCCACCAGCGGCGACGTGGTGCTGCAGGGAACGGCCATCAGCGACCTTGCCGAAGACAAGCTGGCGACACTACGCGGCAAGCTGATCGGCTTCGTCTTCCAGAGCTACCAGCTCATTCCCACGCTCACCGCGCTGGAGAACGTCCTGCTACCGTTCGAACTGAACAGCACCAATCCGCAGCGCGAAGGGATCGAACGCGCACGGAGCCTGCTTGCGGCGGTGGGCCTGGCCGACCGTGCGGACCACTATCCCGTGCAGTTGAGTGGCGGCGAACAGCAGAGGGTAGCACTGGCGCGCGCGTTCATCCTGCGGCCACCCATCGTGCTGGCAGACGAGCCGACCGGCAACCTGGACAGCAAGAACGGCGCGCAGGTGATGCAACTGCTGCTCGACCTGAACCGGAGCGAGGGCACGACGCTGGTGTTGGTGACACACGACCCCGCGGTGGCCGCGAACGCAACCCGCATCCTGACCGTGCGCGACGGAGCCCTGCTGTCGGACCTGCCGCACACGCCGACGCACAGCCGCACCGCGACGAATCCGGCAGCCAGCGGCGATGCAGATGCCGTCATCCTCGCAGGAGACCTATAGTGGCGGCGCTGCCCTGGTCCACTGCGGCGCGCATCGCAGGACGCGAACTGCGCAATGCGCGTGGAAAATTCCTGTTCGTCATTCTGTCGGTGGCCATCGGCGTGGCGGCGCTCACCGGTGTGCGCGGCTTTTCTTCCACGTTCCGCCAAACGCTGCTGGTGCGTGCGCGGTCCATTCTGGCGGGCGATTTGGGCGCACGCATGTACCAGCAGCCAACAGTGGCGCAGCAGGCGAAGCTCGACGCCGTAACGACCGGCGGCATCCGCGTAACGCCGGTGACCGAGATGGTCGCCATGTCGACCGCCGCAAACGCGCTCGATCCCCTGCTCGTCGGCCTGAAGGCGATCGATCCCACGCAGTACCCGTATTACGGCAGCGTCGTGCTGCAGCCGGCGATGCCGCTGGCAGAGGCCGTCGGCGGGCAGAACGTCGCGGTGGGCGACGACCTGCTTATCCGGCTGAAGCTGAGCGTCGGCGACCGCATCACCATCGGCGATGCGACGTTCACCATTGCGGCCATCGTCGCGAGCGAACCTGACCGCCTTTCGGGTGCGTTTGCCGCCGGACCGCGTGTGCTGCTGACGCAAAGTGAGCTTGCCGCGACGCATCTACTCGCGCCGGGCAGCCGCGCCAGCCAACGCTACCTGTTCAAGTTGCCGCGCGCCAGCGACAACGCCGTCGCAAAGCTGAAAGCCCAGCTCGAAAACATTTTGCCCGAAGCGCAGATCACCGACTATCGCGAGACCAATCCCGCAATCAGCATGGCGCTCGACCGATCCACCAGCATCCTTTCACTGGTGTCGCTGGTCGCGCTTGTGCTGGGCGCAGTGGGCGTCGCCATGGCCATGCGCACCCACCTGCTGGAGCGGCTGGACACCATCGCCATCATGAAGTCGCTCGGCGCGCAGAGTTCGTCGGTGATACGCATTTACCTGCTGCAGACGGTGGTACTGGGGCTGCTCGGGGGCGCGGTCGGCGTGGCGCTCGGCATTGGCGTACAACTGGTGCTGCCGCTGCTGCTGGGCAAGCTGCTGGGGATTACGCCGCAATTTCATGTCGCCGGTTCAGCCATTCTGGCAGGCCTTGCGACAGGACTCATCATCACGGTGCTGTTCACGCTGCCGCCGCTACTTGATATC
>CBAAAH010000350.1:0-2658 GCA_964658865.1 uncultured Granulicella sp. | reverse complement strand
GAGGCCTGCCCCGATTCGCTTGCTCCCACCACCAGCACGACCATGCAGATGGCAGTGGGCGACGCGCTTGCCGTGGCGCTGCTGGCGCGGCGGGGGTTTTCGCAGGACGATTTCCGCGACCTGCATCCGGGTGGCCGCTTGGGTGCCCGTCTGCAGCGCGTGCAGGACCTGATGCACCACGGCGACGAGGTACCGACCGTGCCGGAAACCGCAACGCTGGCCGAAGCGATCGTCCGCATGACCAGCGGCCGTTTCGGCATCACCGGCGTGGTAAATGCAGACGGCCTGCTGATCGGCGTGCTGACCGACGGCGACCTGCGGCGGGTGTTCGAACGCGGCGTCGAAACCGGCATGCAGAACCGGCTGGCGCGGGAAACCATGGGCCGTTCGCCACGAACCATCGCGCCGGGCGAACTGGCAACCGCCGCGCTGGCACGCATGCATGCCGAGGCGATTACGTCGCTGTTCGCGGTGCAGGACGGCCGAGCCGTGGGCATCGTGCACATCCACGACCTGCTACGGGCAGGACTTCTATAAAGCCTCTGCCAGCGCGACAAGCTTGGCAACGGTGTTGATATTGCGTACGGTTGCCGGGGCGTTGCCGAGCGGCAGTTTCAGCTTCGACCGGCCCATGCCTTCGGGGTAGTCGATGTAGAGTTCGCGGATGCCATTCACGACTTGTTCCCCCGCTACACCAGCGATGCCGTGCGCTGCAGCAGGTGGCGCTTCATGAAGGAACGCGACGGCGACCTTGTTCGGTTCACGCGTTGGGAATGGGTTTGCTTCCAGAATCGAGCGTAGTTCCGCGGCAGTGCGCACCATCACATCGATCGGTTTGCCCATGTGCACGTCAAGTGCCTGCTGCAGGGCGGCGCGCACGGCGGCTTCACGACCCTGCGCGTCGAACAGGACATTGCCACTCTGAATGTACGTGCGCACCCGGGAATAACCGAGCTGCTCGCACAGGTGTACCAGGTCGGCCATGGCAAGCACGCCGGTACCGCCAACATTGATGCCGCGGAGTAGAGCGATGTAAGTCACGAGTTGCGGCTCCTTTCGCTGGAGTCTACGCGACGTTGAGCGATGCAGGTTCACCTCAAAGCTGCATTAGGCGCGAGCCAGCGGCAACGCCTCTTCCCAGCGGCCCTGTGCCTTCAGAATGAGTTCGACGACCTCGCGCGCGGTGCCTTTCCCGCCGTTTCGCTCGGTCACGTAATGTGCGACGGCCTTGAGTTCGGGCGCACCATCGGCGACACAGACCGCCAGACCCGCGCGTTTCGCCACGGGAATATCGGGCAGGTCGTCACCCATGTAGGCGACCTCCTCTTCCGTCACGCCGGCGGCGAGCATGCACTGGGTGAACGCGTCATCCTTCTGCGCCTGTCCCAGGTGCACGTAATCGACGTGCAGTTCCTTTGCGCGCTGGGCGACGGCGGGCGACTTGCGACCGGTGATAAAGCCGGTCTTGATGCCCATCTGATGGGCCAGCGAAAGACCCGGCCCGTCCTGCGCGTGAAAGACCTTCATCTCCGTAACGGTGTCGCCGCTGCCCGCTTGCAGACTGGACATCAGGCAGATACTCCCGTCAGTAATGGTGCCGTCAACGTCCATGAGGAAAAGTTTGATCTTGCGGGCGCGGGCGCGGAGGTCGTCTTGCGGAATGGTGGCGGGCATACGTCGTTGGATGCCGGCGTTGCAGGGAGGGTCGCGCAGACGGGAGTGACGTCTTGCAACACAGCCACCTTGCCTGACACGCAAAACGGGCCATGGAGATGCGTGTACCCGCATGCGAACACAAGGACCTGCCAGCGGCGCTAGATGGCCTCGATGGAACGAACGATCATGGACGTCACTTCCAGGTTGCTGGGCAGAGTCAGCACGGTGAGTGAGCCATCGTAGACACGCTGCGTGAGTGCGACGGTGTTGCCGAAAAACACTTCCATCAGGGAGTGGTCGAGGAAGCAGCGTATCTCAAAGCTGGAGGGGAGAGTGGCGGGCAGATCGATCGTCTCTGTGCCAAGGCGCAGGGTAGAGATGCCGGGTGTCTTGTTCGTTTCCACCGCGATCATGGGAGTGCCAAACCGAGCATGGCGCGGAACAGGGTTATCGTTCGAGCCGGCCGAGACCTGGAAGACCACCTCGTTTTGAACGAGGGCAGTACTCGCACGGTTGCGCTGTAGCTGGTTGCAGAGGGAATCGACCTGTGGCGCCGGAGCAAAGCGCGCTTCCCCACTCACCAGCGTCATGATGCGCGGCAGGCTCATGCAGCCGGACCAGCCGTGCTTCGTCATCTCCGCCTCGGGCCACGTCTCCGGAATCCAGCCCCACAGAATGCGGTTGCCATGGGCGTCGATCTGCGTCTTGGGCGCATAGTACGGGCCATGGTTCAGGACACCCTCTTTTTCCGGCGTCCACTTCATGGTCTTCTTGTCGAGGGAGCCGCTTTGCCACGTGGTCTTACGACCGTCCAGCGTGCCTGTGCTGTGGATCAACACGTGCTTGTCGCCCAGCGGGAAGAAATCCGGGCACTCCCAGGTCTCGCCGCTGTCCACCGTGTCGGCGGTTTGCTGACCGGTGGCTTTGCCCTGCGCGAAGATGCCTTGGTACTGCCACTGCCGCAGGTCGGGCGACTTGTAGAGCAGCACGTCACCGCCGATA
>CBAAAH010000349.1:0-2681 GCA_964658865.1 uncultured Granulicella sp. | reverse complement strand
GACCTAGTAAGCAGACAGCATGCACTCGCAATGCAGACGCTAAAAGTCGAGATTGAGGAACTAAAGCCCACTCTCATCGTGTTCGTATGTCATCACGATGGCGATCAAGTGATCCAGGGGCTTTGTGCCGATCCCCACTACCTAACGTGGGAACCCAAAGATAAAAGCTCAACCGAAGATGTTTGGTGGCGATCTGCTCAGGCAGGATTACCTGCCATGGTCTGGATGCGACACCCACAAAGCTGCCCACAAGCAATTAGGACACTTGCACTCCAGAAGGTAGCGGAATTCGCATGAGTTCAAAGGCGAAAGACCCTGACGCGAAGGCTGCTACCGTTGCGCTGGTGTTGTTGACGGGGTTGAACCTGGTCAACTACATCGACCGGTATGTGTTGCCGGGCGTGCAGGAGATGGTGAAGTCGGAATTTCATGTGTCGGACGAGCGGCTGGGCTCGTTGGCGACTTACTTTTTTCTGACGTACATCATCGCGGCACCGGCGACGGGATGGCTGGGCGACCACTTCCCGCGCAAGCCGCTCATCGTGATCGGTGCGCTGTTCTGGAGCGGCGTGAACCTGTTCACGGCGATGGTGCACAGCTTCGACGCGTTGCTGGTGCGGCACGCAGCGCTGGGGATCGGCGAGGCGAGTTTCGGCATTTTTGGTCCGGCGGTGCTGGCGGACTTTTACCCACCGGAGCAGCGCAACCGGGCGCTGACGATCTTTAACGTCGCGATTCCCGTGGGCGCGGCAATCGGCTACGCCGCCGGTGCGGCGCTGGGGCAGGCGCATGGATGGCGTAGTGCGTTTTATGTCTCCGCGATTCCGGGTTTGCTGCTGGCGGTGGCGATCCTGTTCCTGATGAAGGAGCCGCAACGCGGCGGGACGGACAGCGCCGAGGAGAAAAAACAAGGGTCGAAGAGTGACCGCTACCTGGGGTTGCTGAAGAACCCGGCGTACATGTGGGCGACGCTGGGTTATGCGATGGCGACGTTCACCATCGGCGGCATTTCCACATGGATTCCGACGTTTCTACAGCGCACGGCGCACCAAACGGCGGCGCACGCGGGCTTTACCATCGGTGCGATGACGGCGGTGACCGGGCTGCTGGGCACGGCGGCGGGCGGATGGCTGGCGCAGCAGTGGATCAAGCGCGACCACCGCGCGCTGTACTGGGTGAGTGCGCTGGGTGCGTCGCTTTGCATTCCGTTTGCGCTGGTGTGTTTTTTCGGTCCGCTCAAGACCATGCTGCCGGCGCTGGCACTGGCGCAGTTCACGCTGTTTCTGGGGAGTGGGCCGGTGAACGCGGCAATCGTAAACTCCGTAAGCGCGCAGGTGCGGGCGACGGCGCTTGCGGGGCAGCTCTTCCTCATCCATCTGCTGGGTGACGTGCCGTCACCACGCATCATCGGCTTTGTGAGCGACCGCAGCAACCTGAGCTGGGGCCTGGGCGTGACGGTGCTGGCGCTTGTGCTGTCGGCGCTGTTCCAGGTAATCGGCTCGCGATACGCGCCGCAGAACAGCAATGCCGATGCACCGGCCGCTGCGTGATTGCAGGCAATGCCCTTCCCTTCCACCTGGTGACTGCCCTGAAACTCACCTGCCAGGCGGGTGCGTGGATCGTCGCGGCAGTGTGGGCCGTGCGCACGCTGCCGGCGGTATTTCGGCTGCGGCAGGTGCCTGAGCTCACGGTTTTACCTGCGAATTGCGGGCCGCAGGGCAGCCCTGCGCTGACCGTGATCGTTCCCGCGAAGGATGAGGCCGCAAACATCGAAGCGACGCTGCGTTCGCTGCTGGCGCAGGATTACCTGCCACTGCAGATCATCGCCGTAAACGATCGCTCGACCGACAGCACCGGCGCGACGATGGACGCGCTGGCGGCGGCACATCCGCACCGGCTGACCGTACTTCATCTTGTGAATCTGCCCACAGGTTGGGCCGGCAAAGTCCATGCGATGACGGTAGCCGCGGACTTTGCGCAGACCGAGTACCTGCTGTTTACCGACGGGGATATCTACTTTGAGCCGAGCGCGCTGAGGCGTGCGCTGACCGTCGCCGTGAAGCAGAGGGCCGACCACTTTGTGTGCCTGCCGACGCTGCGGCTTCAACGCTGGGACGAGGGCGTGCTACTGGCCGTCTTCCACGCGCTGGGATCGCTGGCGGTGCGGCCGTGGAAGGTGCCGGACAACCGTGCGAAGCACGATGCCGTGGGTGTGGGCGCGTTCAACATGGTGCGGCGTGCGGCGTTCGACCAGATTGGCGGGTATGCCGCGGAGCCGCTGGCCATCGTAGAAGACCTGCGCCTGGGTCAGCGGATGAAGGCCGCGGGCATGCGTTCGATGGTGGCGTTCGGGCCGGGGCTGGTGCAGGTGCACTGGGCCAGCGGAGCGCTCGGCATTGTGCGCACCGTCACAAAAAACTTCTTTGCCGTGTTGCAGTTCCGTGTGGATCTGGTCGTGGGCGCAGTCCTGTTTGTCATGGCCATGTTCTGCTTTCCGGCCGTGGGCTTGTTCGTGCCTTGGCTACGCGTACCGGCAATGGTTGCGGTGCTCGGCATGGTCACCGCCTTTATGCTTACCGGTCGGCGCACCGGGGTTTCCGGGTGGTACGGCCTGCTCAGTCCGGTTGGCGCGCTTGGGGTCTCTGCCGCGCTGCTGTGGTCGGCAATCACCACGCTGCGGC
>CBAAAH010000348.1:0-2702 GCA_964658865.1 uncultured Granulicella sp. | reverse complement strand
CGGCACCACGAAGGAGAGTCAGTGAACGACAGCACCACGGCCAACGACAACGCCACCGGCGACCCATCGCCGCGCACGGCCCTGCAGCGCTGGCTTACGTACCTGCTGCTGGCGCCGATCCTGCTGGGTATCACGATGTTGTGTGCGCTCCTGAGCCTCTTCGTGTCGCTCTGGGACAAGGATGGCCACGTGCAGCACCGCGTCGCGCAGGCGTGGGCGCGCACCATGTTGCGCATCAGCTTTTCGCCCATGCGCGTGCTGCATCCGGAGCGCCTGCGCCAGCCCACCGCGTGCGTCTTCGCCTGCAACCACCTCAGCTACATGGACACGCCGGCGCTGTTCGGCACGCTGCCCTTCCAGTTCCGCATTCTTGCAAATCATTACCTGTTTCGCTATCCGTTCATCGGCTGGCATCTCACGCGTTCGGGCCAGGTACCCATCGACCAATCGAGCCTACGGTCGCAGATCGCCGGTTTGAGCCGTGGTGTCGCGACGCTGAAGGCAGGCATGCCGATCCTGCTGTTCCCTGACGGCAGCCGCTCGTCCGACGGCCACGTGCGGCAATTCCTGTCGGGCGCGGCGTTTATGGCCATCAAGGCGCAGGTACCGCTGGTGCCCATGGCGCTGGTCGGCACCTATGAGCTGCTGCCCATGCACACCTACAGCCTGGCGCCGCGGCCGCTGCTGCTCTGCGTGGGCGAGCCGATCCCGACGACCGGCATGACGACGAAACATGCCGATGCACTCACGAAGCAGTTGCTCGCGGCCATCTCGGACATGTACTACGAACACTCCAGCCTGCAGCGGCCGACAGTGGCACCGCCCAGCGAGGCAAAGGTATTTGTCTAGGCATGCTCCAGGCGTATCGGGACGGCCGATGGCCCGTATGGAGGTCCATGCCGATGCACCTGAAAGCTCTTTGTAGTCCCAACGGGGAACGCCCATCCTGACGAAGGATGGGCGTTCGCTTTTCAGGGCAAGACATCGGGTACTTTTTAGTACGGACGGCCTGGACCGGCGGGACCCTGGTGGCTCCACCATGCACTGTAGCCGCGCGCGAACGCCTGCTTGTATACACGGCGTTCCGGTCCGTTGTAGTTGCGGAACTCATCGCGATTGCGCACATTCGGCGGACGATGATTTCTGAAATCCTGCGATGCGCCGTACAGGCCGGCACGAAACGCATTGCGCTGCAGGTCGCGGTTGTACTCGCCCGGCGCGGCATCCCAACTGCCCGGACCACCCTGCTGATACTCCCCCGGGCCCTGCTGATATCCATTGCCGGGGTAACCTCCGGGCGGCGGCGGTGGCGGTCCCTGGGCAAACATCGCGGCCGGTACCGCAAGCAGTGCCCCGGTCAGCAGAACACCTGCAACTTTAGAAGCAACGCGCATAAACGATCTCTCTTTCCTGCCCTTGTACCAGCGGCAACCACACACAAGAAGACCCATGCTGGGATGAGACGTTGCGGTGCGCTGTTGCATTCTCAGGAAAAAACAATGGGGTGCACCGGTCGGTGCACCCCATTCCTATTGCAGTGCTGCGGGGCTTACATGTTCGTCTGGCCGCCGCGCATTTCTTCATTGAAGGTGGGCTTGATAAAGCTAAGCGCTTCCGCAAGCTCCTTCTCGTACTCGCCGTGGTGCGCACGCAAAGGCGCGGTCGCGGCGGCAAATTCTTTGTCCTGCTGCAGTTGCAGAATGCCTTCGCCGGCCAGCGCTTCCGCACTTTTCATCAGCTCGGCGGCCGTTGTGTTCAGGTACTGTGCGTCACGCGGATCGGCAATCCACACGGGTGCGCCGCCGCCGTGCACCGCGCTCAACCAATAGACCTTGCTGGCGATAAAGTCCGCGCGCTGCTGCTCGTTCGTGTCATTGAACACAAAGCGCGACTGCTTGGACGAGTAGTACCGCGTCGTGACCGGCACGGGCTGCCGATTGCCGCTCTTCACCAGTTCAATCTGGCCCTGGTCCATGATCTTGCGCACGGCGTTGTAGATAAAACCTTCAGCAAAGGGCTGTTCCGGTGCGGGCACTACCTCGGCAAACGTTACGGTCATGCTGGCGGAAATCTTTGCCTTCAGTTGGGTTTCCACAGCAGTCACGCCGTCTTCCAGCCGTGCCTCGCCGTGCACGATGTAGCTGTCCGCACCCGAGGTCGACAGGTGAAACGGCCACTGCCACCCGGCAAAGCTGATGGGCACACCGCCCAGTGTGACGTAAAAATCCGGGCGAGGATTGCGCATGCGCTTTGCGGCCTGCAGCAGGTAGTCGTGCACCGTCTGCTCGAACTCCGGCTTCGACAGGTCGAGGTTGGTGCTGAGCTCCAGCATCTCGCGCTTGCCCTCGATCTGCTCGGAAAAGGGTTCCATCTGGGGGTCGCGCTTTGCGGCGTCGGCCGCCGGCATCAGCGTGTACTTTTCCGTCGGAACGCCGTTGAAGCCGCTGCTTTCCACGCCGTCGACCACGGCCAGGCCGGCCTTCTTTGCCGCATCCTGCACCTGTGTCGCCAACTTCGTTGCCAATGCAATTGCCATCGCTTTGAACCCTGCCCCATCGCCGCGCGAAACGCGGTCTTTCATATGTACTTCGTCAGCATTCATGGTATCGCAGTGGGTCTGTGGCGATGAGCGATACTGAGAACTCCTTCTACGAACTGGCTCGCACAGGGTTACCTACCGGAGACAAGTTTCGCCTTGAAAA
>CBAAAH010000347.1:0-2724 GCA_964658865.1 uncultured Granulicella sp. | reverse complement strand
GGGCGGCGGCACCGGCACGGGAGCGGCACCGGTAATCGCATCGCTGGCAAGTGAGATGGGTGCGCTGACTGTCGCCGTGGTCACGCGGCCATTCGGCTTTGAGGGGAAGCGCCGCGGCATGCAGGCGGAACGCGGGCTGCAGGAGCTGCTGGATGCGGTCGATACCGTCATCGTCATTCCGAATGAAAAGCTACTCGCCGTGGCGGAAGATACCGGATTTTTTGAGAGCTTTCGCATCGCCGACGACGTGCTGCGCCAGGGCGTGCAGGGCATCTCGGACATCATCACGATTCCCGGCGTCATCAACCGCGACTTTGCCGACGTGAAGACGACGATGGCCGGCATGGGTTACGCCGTGATGGCGACGGGCATTGCCAGTGGCGAGGATCGCGCGATAAAAGCGGCGCACATGGCCATGGCGTCGCCGCTGCTGGAGGCCGGCGCGATCGACGGCGCACGCGGCATTCTCATCAACATCACGGGGTCGCACTCACTGAAGCTGAGCGAGGTGAACGCTGCGTCCACCCTGATTCAGAACGCCGCGCACGAGGATGCAAACATCATCTTCGGTGCCGTGCTGGACGAGAGCATGGGCGAACAGATCAAGATCACGGTCATCGCGACAGGCTTCCGCGATCGCAACAACAATAGTTCGCAACGGCGAGATTACATGCTGCAGCAAAGCGCGTTGCCGACGCAGCGCTCGTCTGCGGACGCAGGCTTTGTGCCCCCGGTCGTGAAGACCACCGCACCCACGCCGGCGACGCCCATCTACCGACCCGACCCACCCGCGCCTGCAACCGTTGCCGCTGCTCCCACACCAGCCTTTCAGGCGACAACGCCAGAAGCGGCAGCTCCGCCGCGCCCGCTGCCACCACCCGTTGCACCACAGGCAACGCCGCTGCCCACGGAGCCGGTGCCGATCGTGCTGGAGCATGCCACCGCGGCGGTTCCCTTTCGCGACGAGAACCACGGCGAGTCGCAGCGGGACAAAAGCTTTGCCTCTGCCCTGCACTCTGCGTTCGCCGAGCCGGTGCTTCTGGGCCAGCCGACCACGAACAGCAAGGAAGACCCGTTTGGGCTGGACGAGGACGATGAGCCGCAGTTTGGCGGCGCGGCTCCGTTCTCCAGTCCGCCGCAACAGAACTATGGCCTGAAACCCGTGCGAGAGCAGCAGGACTTCGCCGAGCCGACACCTGTCGCCCCGGAGCTGGTGCCTGTGCCGGCCTCGATCTTCGACGATGACTTTTTTTTGCGCGGACGCCGTCGGACCGAAACGGAAGCACCGGAATCCGGACGGGACTCGCCGTTGCGCCCGGATGTGCGTGTGCCGACGTTTGGCGGCCTTGCACCGGTCACCTCGCAGGAGAGCGCGGACGATGACGAGCTGGACATTCCCGCCTTTTTGCGTCGCGGCAACCACTAGGCGGCGTTGACGCGCACCGTTCCGGCACTCGTCTAACCGTCAGGAGATTCTGTTGTCGACTGCATCACTGCCTGCCCTTCGTTCTGCAATGTGTTCGTTCTTTCAGGCTGCAAGGCGCACCTCTGCTGCCCTGGTTCTGCTGCCCGCGCTGAGCTTCGCCGCCCACAGCCGCGTGCCGGTGCGACCTGCGCGACATACTGCGCGCGTACATGAAAGCGCGCGTGCAAGCCACCACATGGCCGCACTGCAGCACAGCCGTGGCCATGCAGCGGAGACACGCACCGTAGCCCGGCGCGGCCGCCATGGGCGCATCGTGCGCACGACCGTTCCCGTGCGCCATCGGTCGTATGAACGATTCTCTTCGCCGTCGTTTACCGACAACGTCGATACGCTCACCGCAGGCGATGTGACTGCAGGCGAGGATCCGCTGATTCGCGCATCGCTGATTGAAGCGCTGGGCAACTACAACGGAACGGCAATCGCGATCGATCCGAAGAACGGCCGTGTTCTGAGCATGGTGAATCAAAAAATGGCGCTCGGCCCGGGCAGTGAGCCATGCTCCACGATCAAGCTGACCGTTGCGCTGGCGGCGTTGTCTGAAGGCCTGGTCAAGGCCGATACGCCGGTGTCGCTGGGCGGCAGCTATCGCGTAAACCTGACCTACGCGCTGGCGAAAAGCGTGAATCCGTACTTTGAAGTGCTGGGCCGGCAGATGGGCTTTGAAAAGCTGAAGCACTATGAAAACGAGTTCGGCCTGGGTGAGCTTGCCGGGTACAACATCCCAGGCGAAACGCTGGGCGTCTACCCGGACCACGAACTGCCGCAGGCGCTGGGTGGCGTTGGGCGCATGTGCTCTTTCGGTGAATCGGTGCAGATGACGCCCATGCAACTTGGCGCGATCGTGAGCGCCATTGCAAACGGTGGTTCCCTGTTTTACCTGCAGCATCCGACAACGCCGGAGCAGATTGCCGGCTTTCAGCCCCGGCTCAAGCGGACACTGAACATTAAGGCGGCAGTGCCGGAAATGCTGCCGGGCATGGCGGGCGCAGTCGCCAGCAACTACGGCACGGCGCGGCGTCTGCGAGTGAACTTCGGGGACTTTCCCGTGCTGGGCAAGACCGGTACCTGCAGTAACAACGGCACGCGCTACGGCTGGTTTGCCGGCTATGGTGACGGTCCGAACGGACGCATTGTGACGGTGTTCTTTCTAACGGGTGGCCGGCCGACGTTTGGGCCGAAAGCAGCGGAGTTGACCGGCATTTTTTATCGCGCGCTCAGCAACCGGGCATACTTTGGAC
>CBAAAH010000346.1:0-2726 GCA_964658865.1 uncultured Granulicella sp. | reverse complement strand
CGAACCCGGCATGGAGTTCGTCAACATTCTGCCGTTCACGCCCAGCAACCGGAACAATTTAATCGGCTGGATCGCCGGCCGCAGCGACGGCGCGAACTACGGTACCGCCGTCGCGTACAACTTCCCAAAAACCCGACTGGTCGACGGCCCTTCGCAGATCGAGGCGCGCATCGACCAGAACGCGCAGATCAGCGGCCAGCTCACCCTGTGGAACCAGCAGGGATCGCACGTGCACCGCGGAAACCTGCTCGTCATTCCAACCGGATCGGCGTTGCTGTATGCGGAGTCCATCTACCTGCAGGCGGATCGCAGCCCCATGCCCGAACTGCGGCTGGTCGTGCTTGCGCTACAGGACCGGCTGGCCTACGGCACGACGTTTGAGGCAGCGCTGTCGAGCCTGTTCCAGGGCACGGAATCGTCCATCACGCCGGTTGCGCCGCAGGAGAACGCACCCGCGGCGGCAGCCAGGCAAACCGCCGCAACCATCACGCCGGCAGGCACTGCGCCCACGAACCGCAACGAAGAAATCCAGCAGGCCGCACAGGACATGGCCGACTACCAGCGGCTTACCGCGCAGGGCAGGCTGGGCGAGGCCGGCGCAAAACTGGACGCCCTGAAGCTGCACCTGAATCATTTAACGGCCGGCAGCGCCCACCAATAAAGAGCGACGCTACGCCGCGACGATGTGCCGCAGTCGCGTCTCCGCCTGGATCGGGAACGACACTGGGTGTGCACTGCCCTTAAGTTGAGTGCAGCCAGGCCGATAAGCCTGTCGTGAGCGTGAACATCTCTGCCCTTCTGGGGATCACCGTGCCGTGTCGCACCGCAGCGCCCATGGTGGCGGGCCGCAGCGGTGCGCAGGCCGACGGCGTGCAGACGTGGCGGCGCACGCTGCACGCGTTGGGCGAGAGTGTGCTGATGGCATCGGTTGGCTTTCTCACAACCATCCTTGCGCTGCGGTTTGCCAACTATGTCCACCAGTTCGTCTTTGCATGGCCGGTGACGGGTGTGCTGATGGCGCTGGTGCTGCCGCGCTGGAAGGGTCCGCTGGTGCTGCGCGTGCTGCGGCTGGCGGCTGCCGCGACCGGAGTATTTCTGGGCAGCACCGCGGGCGGCATGCCGGCGTGGGTCGGGCTCGAAATGATGGCGCTTACCGTTGTGGAACTGTGCCTGATGGTGGCACTCCTGTTGCCGGCCGTCCCGGCCTTTACCGCCCTGAAGCACCGGCGTGGCGTCATGCGCTTTGCCCTTACCGCGATTCTGGTGCCCCTGTGCTCGGCCATGATAATGGCACCGTCGCTTGCGGGTTTTCTGCACCAGCCCGTCGCACGCGTGGGCATCCAGGCTTTTTTTGCAAACTCGCTCGGCATTGCCCTGACCTATCCTCTGGGCCTGTTTCTTTTCACCACGAAGCGTGGCAGCTTGCGCCTGCTGCTGGGCGGCATGCCCCTGACCGCTATCGGCTTTTTTATTCTGGTTTCCAGCGTGGCGTTTTGGCAGAATACGGGGCCATTCCTCTTTGTGGTGTTTCCGCCCATGATCGTCGTGCTGATGCTGCTTGGGCTTGAGGGCGCGATCCTCGTCTCGCTGCTGCTAAGCGCTATCGGCTGGTTTGCCACGGCACATGGGCACGGCCCCATCTGGCTCATCCACAACGCCACGCCGGAGTATCGGCTGCTCATTCTGCAGATCTTTATCTGGACGTGCCTGGCCACCGCCATGCCCGTGGGCGCGCTGCTGGACGAGCGCCGCGAAGCCGAGCAAAAGGCAGAAGAAGCACACGGCATTTCCCAGATCATGCTGGGCAATGCCGAGGAAATGATCCTTCTCTCGTCGTTGGACGGCAGCCACCGTTACGTCTCGCCCGCAGTGGAACGGTTGACCGGCTGGACCCCGGAGGAGTACCTCGCCAGAGAGCGCATGGATGCCTTTCATCCCGACGACCGCGACCTGGCGACCACAACGCTGAACAGCCTGTCCGGCGGCAAATGGGAACACACCATGCGCTACCGGGCGGCACAAAAGCAGGGCGGCTATCGTTGGGTCGAGGCGACGATGCGCGCCTATGGCAACAAGGCCGAAGGCGTGGTGAAGGGCTACGTTGCCGCCGTCCGCGACATCTCCGTGCAACGCCAGAACGAACACCGATGGGAAGAGGAACGCGCCGCGCTGGCACGCGAACAAAGCCGCCTGAGCAACCTCGCAAGTACCGACATGCTCACGGGAGTGCCCAACCGCCGCTCGTTCGAAGATCTGCTGTCGCACCACGAATTCGACATGCGCCGCCAGGCCGAACACGTCCTCGCGACCGGCGGCTCGTACAACGTGGGCATGCGCAAACTCAGGCGAGCATGCCATGGCCGGAACCGAGGGCGCGGCGGTGATTGCGGAGTTGGCACCGAGAGGTGGGCCGCGAGAAATCATCTCGCCCAAGCGCTTTTACGGAGCATTCGACGGGACCGGCCTGGAGGAGCAACTGAACGCGCTGGGCGTGGACGAGGTCGTCATGACGGGCCAGCACACCCATTGTTGCGTGCGACATTCATCGTACGGCGCGTTTATTCGCGGCTACCGCGTGACCGTGGCAACGGACGCGACGTGCGTCTTCAGCGGGGTGGACCAGGACGCCGCGCTGGAGTATCTGCAGCAGATGTACGGCGCAACAATGACGAAAACTGAAGCTCTGATCGTGGCGGAACCCGTGTCGGCCTGAGATAAAATCCATG
>CBAAAH010000345.1:0-2727 GCA_964658865.1 uncultured Granulicella sp. | reverse complement strand
CTCCGTGTCCTTAGCGAACGCACTCCACGCGGTGCTGCCGTCTTTGTCGGTCCACTCAAAGTTGGCATGGCCCTCCGGTGCGACCGGGAAGCCGAGGTGCTCCGCATACCAGGCCGTGAGTGCCTTCGGATCCCGCGCCCGAAGAAATACCCCGCCAATTCCAGTAACTCGAGCCATCAGATCTGTTCCACGTAGACCGCTGTGCCGTAGGCCAGCACCTCCGTCACGCCGGGCATCAACTCATTTGCGTCGTACCGGAAACTGATGACGGCATTCGCCCCATGCTCCGCCGCGTGTTGCGCCATGCGCGCGAAAGCGTCTTCACGGGTCTTCTCACACAAGCTGGTGTATAGCGTAATGTCGCCGCCTACCAATGTTTGAAAGCTGGCGCCGATGCTGCCGAACACCGATCGCGACCGCACCACGATGCCGCGCACAATGCCGAACGACCGCACGATATGAACACCCGGCAACTCCAGCGCGGTCGTGATCAACGCGGGGTTGATGGCATAGCGAGCCGGTGGCGGACCACCGGCTGCAGGCGGATACTGTGCGCTACCCATTGGCTACCTTCTTCTGGCGATACAGACGGATCAGGTGGTTGGTGGAGCTGTCATGCTTCAACTCCGGCTCGGTCGCACTGTCCAGCTCACCGATGATTTTCTGCGCCAGCACTTTGCCCAGTTCCACACCCCACTGGTCGAAGCTATCGATATTCCACAGCACGCCCTGGGTGAAGACGGAGTGCTCGTACAGCGCGACAAGCGAGCCGAGCAGCTTCGGCGTCAGCACGTCGGCAAGCAGCGTGTTCGACGGCCGGTTTCCTTCGAACACGCGGTGCGGAACGAGACTGTCCGCCGTGCCCTCGGCTTTGACCTGCTCGGCCGTCTTGCCGAACGCCAGAGCCTCGGTCTGCGCAAAGACGTTGGCCATGAGCGTGTCGTGGTGCGCGCCCAGCGGATTCAGCGTCTTGTAAAAGCCGATAAAATCGCACGGAATCAGCCGCGTTCCCTGGTGGATGAGCTGGTAGAAGCTGTGCTGACCGTTGGTGCCCGGCTCGCCCCAGTAGATCGGCCCGGTCTCCGTGTGAACATGCTCGCCTTCAAGCGTCACATGCTTGCCGTTGCTCTCCATCGTAAGCTGCTGCAGATACGCCGGAAAGCGCTTGAGGTACTGCTCATACGGCAGGATCGCGACCGTCTGCGCGTCGAAGAAGTCCGTGTACCAGACGGTGAGCAGCGCCATGAGCACGGGCATATTCTGCGCCAACGGAGCCGTGCGGAAGTGCACGTCCATCGCGTGGAATCCGGCCAGCATCTCATAGAAATTGTCCGGCCCGATGGCGATCATCGTCGACAAGCCGATCGCCGAATCCATGGAGTAGCGGCCACCGACCCAGTCCCAGAAGCCGAACATGTTCGCGGTATCGATGCCGAACTTCTGCACCTCTCTGGCGTTGGTCGAGATCGCGACGAAGTGCTTCGCGATGCCCTCCTCCGTGCTGCCCTTGCCCTTCAGGTACCACTCGCGGGCCGAGTGGGCATTCGACATCGTTTCCAACGTGGTGAAGGTCTTGGACGCGATGAGGAACAGCGTCTCTTCGGGATCGAGATCGCGCACAGCCTCGACAAAATCCGTCCCGTCCACGTTCGACACAAAGCGAAACGTAAGGTCGCGCTGGGTGTAATGACGCAGCGCTTCGTAGGCCATCACCGGCCCCAGATCCGAGCCGCCGATGCCGATATTAACCACATTCTTGATTTTTTTACCGGTCGCACCCAGCCATTCGCCCTTGCGCACCTTGTCGCTGAAGCCGACCATCTTCTCCAGCACCTCATGCACGGCGGGAATCACATCCTCGCCATCCACGACGATGGATTCGCCCTTGGGCGCGCGCAGGGCAACATGCAGCACCGCGCGATTCTCGGTAATGTTGATTTTCCGGCCGGTAAACATTGCCTCGATGCCACTCTTCAGGCCCGCCGCCTCCGCCAGTTCCAGCAGCAGCTTCAGCGACTCGTCACTCACGCGGTTCTTGGAGTAATCGAGCAGGATGCCTTCCGCCTCAAGCGTCATGCGCTCGCCGCGCTTCGGATCTTCGGCGAACATGTCTTTCATCTGCCTGGTGCCGATCTCCGCGTAATGCGCTTCCAGTGCCTTCCACGCCTTGTGCCTCTGCTCTGCCGTGCCGGGTGCTGCCATGCTCGTCCTCTTTCCTGCGTCCGGCGCGGTGGCCGGGTCAATGGATACCGATTTTCGATGCATCTTTGCGGAACACTTCGCGCAGTTGGATGCGTGCTTCACGACTACGATACGCCCGTTCAGCAGATTCGCAGGTGTCGTTTTACCGGCGGTCCGCACGAAAACGCGAAGAGGAGACCCAGGTTCGGGTCTCCTCTTCGGTCTGGTTGCGTCACTCGAGCTGCCGTTGTGCCGCCTCGATGGTGTCGCTGCCGTGCTTTGTCCTGCGTGGTTTAGTAGCGGCGGCGACCACCACCACCGTTGCCACCGCTGCCGCTTCGGCTGCTGCCGCCACCACTACCGCTGCCGGCGCGGCGATGGAACGGACGACCTGTACTGGGACGGCTGGGTGCTGCATTGCTGTTGTCGTCGCTACCGGGGTTGGTCTTCCACGAGCGGGTTTCCATCTGCATCAGATCGGTCGCCTTGCCGGTGTCGATGGGCGCGTTGCGCTCTTCCTTGGCGAGGTCCTTGTCGGCCACGCGC
>CBAAAH010000344.1:0-2731 GCA_964658865.1 uncultured Granulicella sp. | reverse complement strand
GCCACGCGAGCAACGCAGCGAGATGGTTACGCACGTGGTGTACGGTGTCGTCGCGGAAACCGTACGCAAAATCGTTCGCAAAACAATCTAAACGAGCGACAACGTAAAAAGGGGCTGCCACTCCGGCAGCCCCTTCGTGTTTATTGCGGTGGTTCAGAAAACGTGGGTCGCGGTGGCGTGCGATAGACCGCCATGCTGTAGCCGGGAACCAGCACGCCTCCATCGACACGATCCGGAGCGACGTCGCTGCTGAGCAGCAGGTCGCACCCGAGCGGCAGATCGAACTTCGTAAACTCGTCCGCAAAATTGATCAGCGTCCGGATGTTTCCGCGTTCGGTCACAATCCACCGGCCGGCTTCACTGCTGCGCACTTCCATGCGGCTGGGGTCGCCCAAATTTAGTGAGAGGGTTTTGCGTCGCAGGTGGATCAGGTCGCGATACCAGCGCAGCATCTCGTGGTGCTTCGGATCTTTCAGCTCGTCCCAGTTCAGCTTTGACGCCTGAAATGTCTTCGGATCTTCCGGGTCGGGCACATCGTCACCGAAGCCGAAGCTGGCGAAGTCGCGCTTACGGCCCTCGCTCACGGCTTTGCGCAGGTCTTCCTCCTGAAAGTCGGCGAAGTACATCCACGGCGTGTCTGCTGCCCATTCTTCGCCCATAAACAGCATGGGCAGAAACGGCGCAGACATCACCACGCCGATGGCGAGCTTCGCCTTTCGTGTACCGACGATCTGTTGCACACGTTCGCCCTTGGCGCGGTTACCAATCTGGTCGTGGTTCTGGATGTAACCGATAAAGCTGTGGTACGACAGGTTCAGCACGGGCCGGCCATGCTGCTTCATGCGGAATTTGGAGTATTGGCCCTCGTACAGGAACGTGTGCTTCAACGTGTGCGCCAGATCTTCGATGGCCCCGAAATCTTCGAAGTAGCCGACCTGCTCCTTTTCCAGCAGCGAGAACAACGCATGGTGAAAGTCGTCGCTCCACTGCGCATCCATGCCGAAGCCGTTTGCCTCAAGCGAGGTAACGACACGCGGATTGTTGAGGTCGCTCTCTGCGATGAGGGTGAGACAGCGGCCGACAGACGCGGAAAGGTCTTCCACCTCGCGCGCAAGCTGCTCCAGAAAGTGCATGGCGGAGCGGTCGATCAGTTCGTGCGTGGCATCCAGCCGCAGGCCGTCGAAGTGATAGTCGCGCAGCCACATGAGCGCGTTGTCGATGAAGTAGCGGCGCACCTGATCGGAGCCGCCCTCTTCGAAATTGATCGCCGCGCCCCACGGCGTGACATGCTTTTCTGTGTAGTACGGGCCGAATTGATTGGTGTAGTTGCCAGCCGGACCGAAGTGGTTATAGACCACGTCCAGGATGACGGCGATTCCCTTGCCGTGCGCCGCGTCGATAAAGCGCTTGACCGCGTCGGGGCCACCGTACGTCTCATCCGCGGCATAAGGCGCGACGCCGTCGTAGCCCCACGTCCAGTTGCCTTCGTAACCGGCAATGGGCAGCAACTCGATGTGCGTAATGCCGAGCTCACACAGATAATCCAGCTTTTCAATCGCCGAATCCAGGGTGCCACCGGGGGTAAACGTTCCCAGGTGCAGCTCGTACAACACCGCGGAGGGTAGCGGAATCGCGCGGAATTTTTCGTCGGTCCAATGAAACTTCCCGTGATCGAAGACGCGCGAGTAGGAATGCACGTCCTTGGGCTGCCAGAACGATCGTGGGTCTGGATACGGCATCGGGTCATCGTCGAGCAGAAAGGCATAGTCCGTGCCGTGGCCTGCAGCCGCAACATCCAGCGACCAGAAACCGCGCGTGGACGGGCCTTTCATGGGCAGCTTTTCTCCGCCGATCTGTAGTGCAACTTTCTGACGGCGTGGCGCCCAAACGGAAAAGTGGTGCATGGAGGTATGGTCCTTTCGTGCGGCTCTTGTGGCAGCTATTGCAGGCATGGTGTGCCTGCCCTGGTGGATGGAATTCGGCTAGCGTGCTGAAGCGTGACGCACCAACAGCGCGACCGGCAGCTTGGCAAGAAGGGTATTGAGTTTTGCGATGCCGCCATGGAACGTTGCACCGCTCAGGCGGTCGGTCCATTCGCCTTCCGGCAGGGTCAATGTCGTTCCGCTCCATGTGTCGCTGAGTTGGTGGGTGAAACGTTGCGCAACCGCGATCACGTTGTCCGCACGCTGAAACGCAAGGACATGGTCTGCCTGAGCTCCCTGTGCCGACAGCGGCGTGTATGCGGCTTCCAGCCCGAAGCTGGCGGGTAGCTCACGGCGCAGGCAAAGTGCCTGGTGCAGCACCCACAGCTTGGGCGAACCATCCTCCGCGTGGCTCTGGACCGTGGCACAAAACTGCGCCGGCGTCTGTTGCAACAGGGTGTCGAGCAGCGCGCGGCGTTTGGCGTAATCCACCGGCCGGCGATTGTCTGGATCGACCAGCGAATGGTCCCACAATTCTCCGCCCTGGTACAGGTCCGGCACGCCTGGGGACACGCATTTCAGCAGTGTTTGCGCTAGTGAATTGGCACGGCCTGCACGGTTCACGCGACCGACAAACTGCTCCAGATCCTGCAGGAACGCGGAGCTGGCAAACAGGCCATCAATGAAGTGGTTAAGCGCGTCCTCATACTCCGGGTTGTTCGCGGTCCATGCCGTTTCCAGCTTTGCCTCGCGCATCGCCTTCTGCATGTACTCTTTCGTGCGATCCGCGTCGATAGGCCATGCACCAA
>CBAAAH010000343.1:0-2745 GCA_964658865.1 uncultured Granulicella sp. | reverse complement strand
GGACGAGCATCGCACGCCGCCGCGGTTGGTGATGGACCAGGTGCTGAAACAGGTCGTCGCGCTGGCATCGATGAAGCCGGAAGACAGCCCGTTTTTGTCGCCCCTGGCGAAATTTCCGAAGACCGTTCCGGCCGCCGAACAGAAGCGCCTCCGCACCGAGATGACCGATGCCGTAACGAAGCAGGTGCTGCCGGCGTACGACCGCTTCCGCCGCTTCCTTGTCGCGCAGTACCTTCCCGCGACGCACACGGAACCCGGGGTTTCGGCAATTCCCGACGGCGCGGCATACTACGACTTCCGCATTCGGCAGAGCACCACGCTGAAGAAGAGCGCGGACGAGATTCACCAGATTGGCCTGGCCGAAGTGACACGCGATGAGACCGAGATGCTGATGATCGCGAAGAAGCTGGGCTACAGCGATTTGAAGAGCTTCAACGCCGCGATCAAGGCCGATCCAAAGCTGCACCCGGCGTCGCCCGACGCGCTGGTGGCGAAGTACCAGGCGTACCTGGACGGCATGAAGCCCAAGCTGCCGCAGCTGTTCGGCCGGTTGCCCAAGGCACCGCTGGTGGTGATGAAGGTGCCGGCGTACATGGAGGCGCAGCAAGCCGCAGCGTATTACCAGCCGGGCACGCCGGATGGATCGCGGCCGGGCGAAGTGTTTGTGAACACCTATCACTTTGCCGATCGCGGTACGGAGAGCGTGGAAGCCGTGTCGTACCACGAGGGCTTGCCGGGACATCACCTGCAGATTTCCATCGCGCAGGAGCTCACGGGATTACCGGAGTTTCGCAAGCAACTGGGCTACACCGCCTACACGGAAGGCTGGGGCCTGTACAGTGAACGGCTGGGCAAGGACGTGGGCTTCTACCAGGACCCATACAGCGACTACGGACGGCTGGAGGCGGACATCTGGCGCGCGATCCGCCTGGTGGTCGATACCGGCGTGCACAGCAAGCACTGGACGCGGCAGCAGATGGTCGACTACTTCCACGACCATAGCGGCATCGATGAAACCAATATCCAGAGCGAGGTGGATCGCTACATCGCGTGGCCGGCCCAGGCACTTGGATACAAGATGGGACAGTTGAAGCTGATCGAACTGCGGGAACGTGCACGCACGAAACTGGGACCGAAGTTCAAGCTCAGCGACTACCACGACCTGGTGCTGGATAGTGGCGCGCTGCCGCTGGATGTGCTGGAACAGCGGGTGGATGCCTGGATCGCCGCAGGTAGCGGCAAAAGTTAGTTCGGTATGGGAACCCATGTCTCAAACGCGAGACATGGGGCACCCGCTTTGCTCAGAGTCGCGCAAGCGTTCGAACACTCAGGATGCGATCTTCCAGATGCCGCTCGAGCACGGTGCTGGCGAAGCGGCGCAGATCGACGGCACGGGTGCGTGGCCAGTCCTGATCTGCGAACGTGGTGATGGGGCTGCGAAAGCATTCGTTCGCAAGCGCGAGCGATTCGGCAGAGAGCGGCAGGCTACCTGCGGGCCGTTGCTGCGGAAGGAACAAGCCGTCGCGCGTTGGCGAAAAGTAGACCGTAGCTGCCGGTCGAAGAGGTTCGCCGGACGCGGCGCAGCGGTTCAGGTCCGGCATCCAGCCCAGCAGGCGAGGCATCCACAACAGGAAATATGTCGCCGGTAGAAAGACGCTGTCGTTGCGCATCCGTTTGAGGACGGCCAGTGCCAAGCGGTACACGTCGTCTTCCGGCGCACGTTCCGGCAGCGCGGCTTCAAGGATTTCACTCACGACGGCAAGCGCGGTAGCACGCGCGTAATCCACAGGTTCACGCAGGGGCGACCACAGAATTTCAAGCTGGTCCATGCGCACGAGATCCTGGCGCGGACGCTCGGCCCAGGTGGCGCGCACCTCGGTCAGCGGCTCCAACGCACCACCGAACCGCTTGCGCGACCGCATCGCGTGACGCGCAATGCCACGCACAATGCCCTGCTCTCGCGTGAAGATCGAGAGCAAGAGGTCTGCCTCGCCGAACGGCCACGAGCGCAGGACGATAGCGTTAGATTGGTGGGTGACAGGCAATGGTCAGCCGACATAGAGGATAGGCGCGGCATACTGGGCCAGTTGCCGGTCGGCCGTGGCGAGTGGAATATTTTCCACTAGAGCCTGCGCGACAAGTATGCGATCAAACGGGTCACGATGGAACAGGGGAAGACTTGCGGTGCGCACGGCGTGCTCGCTCGTAAGCATCAACTCCCTATACCCCCAGTTCCAAGAGGGAGTGCTGGAGCGTTACCGGATTGACCTGAAAGACGTCCGGTCGCTTTGCCGCTTTAATCGCGATTTCCCAAATACTCGTGGTGCTGAACATGAAGTCGTTGGAAGCGTCGCTCAGCACTGCATGTGCTGCCGAGGGCAGTAGGCGCGGCTTAAAGGCTGACCACAGAAGCAGTTGCGTATCGAGCAGGTAAATCACAACCGATCAATCCTATCGAGCGAGGCATCCATGTCCTCCTGGCCAATCTCTTTCCAGTTCTCCGGAAATGATCCATGGCCTTCCAGAAAGCCGATACGCTTGCTCACATCCCTCTGTAAAGGTCGCACTACCAGCAGAGGCGTCACCGTGCAGAATGGCACACCATCTTGCTCCAGCACCAGTTCCTCGCCACTTCGAATGCGCTGAACTAACGCATGCAAATTCGACTCAACCTCCTGCAAGGAAATGTGGGTCATGGCACCTCCTGTCGATGAGGCAATGGTACACAAAAGCGCGCAGCCTTGG
>CBAAAH010000342.1:0-2765 GCA_964658865.1 uncultured Granulicella sp. | reverse complement strand
CGGATCGAACTTGCGCATGCTTTCGATCTCGTCGCCGAAGAAGTCGATGCGCACCGGCCGCTCCATCTCCGGCGAATACACGTCCATGATGCCGCCGCGCAGCGTCACCTGCCCCGGCATTTCCACCACGTCCACGCGCGTGTAGCCCACCTCCAGCAGGTGCGCCAGCAGCATTTCCGTGTCGTATTCCTCGCCGCGTTTCAGCTCCAGCGCCAGCCCGGCATAGTAATCCTTTGGGAACAGCCGCATGCATGCGGCTTCCAGCGGTGCGATCACAACGCGCGCTTTGCCGCTGCAGATCTTCCACAGTGTTGCCGCGCGCTGCTCCTGGATTTCTCCGTGTGGCGACAGGTTCTCAAACGGCAGCACATCGTGCGCGGGCAGCCGCAGCACCTCTTCGCACTGCAGCGCACCGGTCAGCTCGCAGGTCGCGTTCAGCGCCTGGTGCAGCGCCTCCGCGGCCTTGTTGTCGCTCACCAGAATCAGGGCCGGCGCATCGGTCGCCCGCACCATCAGCGGCAGGTACAGCGCGCGCGCCGTGGCTGTCAGGCCGCTCACCATGCGACGCCCGGTGCCGCCACTCAGGTGGCGCCGTACGCGCTCAAAGGGTTCCGTGTGTTCCAGCTCCGCGACGGTTTCGCGAACAAAAGGCAGAATCATGCTTCTACCAGTTTAACGAACCCACTCCGAATATCCGGCAAGCACGGCGTTATTCGCCGCCAGCCGATGCGCTTGCCGCTATGCGCTTCAGCACGATCGAACCATGATCCTTGTGCTCAAAGTCGCGGTAGAACTTGCGCAGGTCTGGATACTCGTCCAACGGATAGTAGATCTCGCCGAACATCAGGTCGCGCCACACCGTCACGCTGTTGCCCTGTTGCTTGGACCGCTGCATGTACGCCGCGCTGGTCTTAAGCATGAGCTTGTCTTCCGCAGGTGCGCTTTCGACTGTGAACCCCGCGGGAAAAACGATGCGCATGGCATCCTGCGTCATGGACGCATAGTGGAAATACACGGGCTGGTCGCGCTGTGTGTGCGGAAATACCGGCCGCGCATGCTCCACGAAAATGTCGCTGGGCAGCACAACGCGCGACCCGGCAGAGGAGCCCAGGTTGCCGGAGACGGCAAACACAACTTTCAGCGGCGCACTCGAATCGGTCACCCCGGTCAGCGCCGTGATCTTCGCCTCCGTTCCACCCGGCAGAAGGCTCTGCACATGTTTCGTCAAATCCTCGCGCAGTTCGGCGTCATCGCTGCGCAGCGCGCTTTGCCGCCATTCCGTCGCGGGACTGCCGCTAAAGGTCAGCGACACGGTTCCGGTGACGTGGCCACCGTCCTCCAGCTTCAGATCCGCCACGCGTGCCGTGCGCGAGTCTTTGTAGCCCTCGCCGGGAGTCGGCAGCAGCAGCGTTTCTTTGCCGTTCTGGCGCACGCCGGCCGATTGCGCGTGGTTCCATGCCAGGTGGCCGAAGTTGCAGAAGGGACTGCCGGGGTCCAGGTAGTGGTCGCTGCCGCCGTAGTTCACGATGGCGATCTCATCACCCAACTGCCGACTGAAGTCGAGCCAGTTGACGTTCAACGTTTGGAACGCGCGATCGCTCACCACCATGACCGATGCATTCAGGCCAACGGCACGTGCCAGTGCCACGTAGGTCATGGCGATCTGGTCGCTGGTGCCGCGTTTGCGCCGCAGCACGTCTTCCGCGGTTCTGGTTTCCTTCAGCCCCTCGTTTTTCTCTTCCACCTTGCTGTGGGTTCGAGAAAAATCGGTGTTCTCGATCGTCTGCGCCAGGGCATACAGCTTGCGCGCCTTGTCCTCATCGCCGGCTGTGCCCGCGGTGGCGGCAACGGCCGCATCGCGAATGAAGCCGCTGTTGCCGATGAACTTGTTCGCCTCGCCGCTCCAGTAGCCACCCTCGGCCTTCCAGAATTCCACCGGCGTGCGGTACGGAGAGTAGTAAAAGTACACGTGGTACGCCGTGCTCTGGATGGGCGGCATGTACTCTTCCAGGCCGAACGGCGGAATATTTTGCACGTTGACTTCAAGCAGCAGTCTTCCGGTGGGCAGGGTCGTTTTCTGCAGCGTCACGCCCTTCGGCAGGGCATCGCTCCACACCAGCATCGACGTGGTCGCCTCATGGCCGCCGCGCGAGGTGTGCAGCAGCTCCTTGTTGGTCGGCCGCCACAGGAAGTGGCCTTTGCGCAGGTACAGGTCGGTCTGAATGTCCCACTCCGGGCTCCAGAAAATGTTGTCCTCCCAGCGCAACTTGTAGCGGTATTCCAGGATGCTGCCCACCTGCACCGCCGGCATGGAGAACACCTTGTACGCGCGTTTATAGCCGTTTCCCTGGTCCACTACCTTTTCATACGGCTTGCCCTTGAAGGGGAGGATCGTGCCATCGGGCTGGATGGTGCGGCCTTCGATCGATTCAACGGAATAGCCGCCGCCGTCGGTGCGACGGTCGAACGCGATGCGCACGTCGCCCAGGTCTTTGCCGGCCTCGGTCAGAATCTTGATGCGGAAGTAGCGCGACCGCATGTGGTTGTCGTCATCGGTCAACTCATCGCGGTACAGCACCACGGCCTTCGCATCCGGCGCTTCCGGAATCGAGGTCATGCTCAGCTCTTCCGGCGTGGGCGCAATCCACTGCTGCGCGCGGGCAGCGGTAGTCGGCAGCAGCAAAGCAAACACAAAGGCAAATCGGCGAACGTTCATCGTGCACTCCAAGGGCAACAATAGAAACAGCGGTGCGGGAGAAACAGTG
>CBAAAH010000341.1:0-2776 GCA_964658865.1 uncultured Granulicella sp. | reverse complement strand
TGGCGCGCGGCTGCTGGAGCACTCGATATACACGGCCGGCGTTTGGCGCAACCGGCTAAGCCGTAACGACGAACGGCAAGACCGCGGCCGGCAGTACAGCACCCAGCGGCGCCTGCTGCACCAAGCCTGGACCGACACACACGGCGGCCACGCCTCGCCACCACAACCATGGTAGATCGACCACGCAAAAGGACGCTCCACGCATGAGTTCGCCCCGCCTCAAGACACTGCTCGCCGCGCCACTCACCGCCTGGTTTCGCGCAACAGCCGGCGCGCGTAAAACGCTACGGCGCATCGTGCACTTCAGCGCGCTGCGTGCCGCCACGGTCGATCCTCTACCCGCGACCGTCGTCGTCTTGGGGCAAACGTTCGTCGACGGCACACGGCGCGTGCGACTGGGTGAACACTGCCTGCTCTATCCCGACCTGCACCTGGAAACACAGGGCAACGCGACCATCACGGTGGGTGACGGCTGCGTGCTGTCACGCGGCGTGCACCTGGTTGCGATGGCCGACATCATCCTCGGCCCAGGTTGCATGATCGGCGAGTACAGCAGTCTGCGCGACGCCAACCACGCTCGCGCCGCCGGTGTTCCATTGCGCGACGCGGGTCACACGGCCAGCCCCATCACGCTTGGGCGCGAGGTATGGATCGGGCGCGGCGTGACCGTGCTGGGCGGCGTCACCATCGGCGACTTTGCAACGGTGGGAGCCAATGCGGTGGTGACGCGCGACGTTCCTCCACATGCCATTGTTGCCGGCGTTCCGGCGAAGCCCATCAGCCTACGATGAGCCGGGGCATCCTACCGGGCGCGCTACTTGTATTCCACGAGGCCCGCTTTACGCCCGGCCCGGCTGTCTCGCAGAAATCCGATCTGCCCACAAAAAATCGGTACTTGTTGGAAGTGAGAGTGCAGGCCGTAGAGCAGGAGCGTGACCGCATCCCGGGACTTCCAGCGCGACTTCCAGGCGGTGCGCAACGCCAGCAGCATCACCACCGCAACCACCACCAGCAACGGCCACGCACGCCACAGCAGCAGCGACAGAGCAACACCGAGGAGCGGCAATGCCATCAGCGCCACGGCGCGTTTGCGATTGCGCGCAACGTCCTCGCTCCAGAATGGATTCGCCGTCCCGCGAAAGCGCGACGCAACCTCCGCATAGGCATGCCCGGCACGCGTGGCACGCCGCCAGTACTGCCGAAAGCGTGTTACGGCCAGGTCGTGCCCTGTCATGGGCAGGTCAACATGCAGGATATGGCCACCCAGATCCAGGATGCGCCGGCAAAGCTCCGGTTCCTCCCCGGCGATCAGCGTCTCGTCGAAGCCGCCGGTCTGCTGCAGCACCTCGCGCCGAAACAGGGCGTCACCGCCGCAAAACGAAGTGAACCCCGGGGCATAGACCCAGTCCAGGTCGAGCACACGGTTATAGGCGGAGTTGCCGGGATACAGCTCACGCCGATGACCCCAGACCACGGCTACGGAAGCATCGTCGAAGGCGGCCATGGCTTCCACGACAAAGCGCGGGTGCAGCACCGTATCGCCATCAAGAAACAGCACCGTCTCAGCGTTGGACACACGCCAGCCGGCATTGCGTCCCTTTGCCGCGGTGGGCCTGTCGTCGACCAGGCGAACGACAGTGACACCGGCCGCTTGCATCGCCGCAACACTGCCGTCGGTCGATCCGGAATCGACGTAGATCGTCTCCACTTCTCCGGCGAACTCCATGGCCCGCACGGAGGCAAAACACCCCAGCAGGCGTGCACCCTCGTTGCGTCCGATCACCACCACACTTAACGCGGGTGTGGAATTCGTCATGGCTCGCTAGTCCCGCGTGCTTGAGATATACGCTTCATGGTCTTGATGCGTTTCCTCGTGCCAGGGCTCGGTCGCGTGCCCGTCGTAGGGTGCGGCAGGGCGGGCAGCTTCGGATTCATCGTTCGATCGAGCCTCACCCGATCGCACAGAGGCGACATGCGATGCCGTGGAGCGCAAGCGCTGCATGGAGCGCGGCGCGACAGGGTCGCCCGGCACACGCAGTTCATTGACGGTTCCCGCTTGCAGCACCTGCCACTCACCGGTGTTGTCTACCGGCTCGCGGTTCATGGTACGCGCGGCCACTTCCTCCGCCTTTTGCAAACGCTTCTTCTCGGTGGGCGTCGCATACCGCGTACGCAGGTCCTGCAGAACCGAGCCCAGGCCGTGGGCACCAAGCTGCTCCAGCAGAGCGGCCGCGGCCTCCAGTTCCTCGCGTGTGGTCACACCGCTTTCCGAAACCAAGATGGTCGCATCCGTGCGTCGCACCGCATACTCCGCCATGGCGGAAGACAGGAGCGGTGGCGCGTCGATCAGCACCATGTCGTAGTCTCGCTTGAGCCAGTTCAGCCGGCGCACCGCGATGCCGTCCGCGGCCGCACCGGTCTTGCCGTCGGTCTCAGAAAAACGCATGCTGCCGCCCGCTTGGCCGCGACCGTACATCTCTTCGAAATCACGCTCGGCACGCAACAGGGTCTCGGCGGCCAGCCAAAGCGCATTGTAGCCAAGCTCCTTCAGCTTGCCCTGTACGCGAAAGACGAGCTCTTCCACCTCAGAATCCGCGCTGCTCGCCGTGAACACAAACGTCTTCGACCGGTTCTGCAGGTAGGCGCTCTCGATGCTGCCCGCCATGCGCAGCAAACCCTGGTCGGCCAGCGCGTCCGACACTTCGGAACCGGCCGGCAGCACCGCCATTGGCCGTATGCCGAGAATCTGCTCCAGATCGACCGCAAGGAACACCCG
>CBAAAH010000340.1:0-2793 GCA_964658865.1 uncultured Granulicella sp. | reverse complement strand
ACGAACGTCGCAACCCAATCGAGATGGTGCGTGTCAAAGATTCGACGAAGCGGCGGAAGCGGCCAATGATTCTCACCAACGACACCTTCGATGCTGTACTGGCCGGTTTACCAGAACCGTTTCGGACGATGGTAGTGGTGGCGCAATGCCTGGGACTTCGCGTAAGCGAGATCACGGGCTTGCAATGGGGCGACCTCGACACCGAGCGTCGTCAGCTCCTCGTTCAACGAAGCATCGTGAACGGAAGAGTAGACGATGTGAAGACCGAGTATTCCCACGATCATGTGCCGATTCATGAGTCCTTGCTGGAGGTCCTGCTCGCGTGGAGTGAGCAGTGCCCGGAGACGGAAGAGGGATGGATGTTCCCAAACCCGTTGTCGAGCAAGCCCTACTACTCAACTGAGATCCAGAAACGGTATCTCAAGCCTGCGGGCATCAAGTTGGGGTTGGGGCCGATCGGCTGGCACACCTTCGTCACACGTACCGGTCATGGCTTGACGAGACCGGTGCGCCGATGAAGGTCCAACAGGAACTCATGCGTCACGCCTCCATCCAGACCACGATGAACGTGTACGGGCAGGCGATGCCGGAGTCGAAGAGGGAAGCCAACGGGAAGGTTGTCACGATGGTGCTCAAGCCCTTGCGGGCGAGTGCCTAAAAGTGCCAATTTTCTTATTGGGAGTAAATGGGAGTGAATCTGATTTTTCAGATTCTCTCTAAACCATTAATTTAATTGGTTGCGGGGGTAGGATTTGAACCTACGACCTTTGGGTTATGAGCCCAACGAGCTACCGGGCTGCTCCACCCCGCACTTCCAATATAACGCTGGATGTCCTTGATGTCAAAGGCTAGGCGAATAAAGGCCGGTGCAGGTTGTTACATCGAAATGGTAGGCTTGCGCCACGGTGTAGACGCTGGGTTTGTTGCATGTTCTTGTGCATGCTGGCTGCAGAGGGTGGTGAGCTTTGGGATGTTTCACGCGTCGTCGCTTTTGCGCAGACGCTGGGGTTACCATGGTCGGCATCGTTGCTGCGTTGGATGGACCTTGCGCCTGGAGTCAGGGAGCAAGGGGCGTCCACTTTTCCGTCGCGGAGTTCGACCGCGCACGGATGCTGAAGCTTGCCGCGGAAGCCCTTGAGGGTGGGCCCGTGACTCTGCTGCAGGTGCGTGCGCCGGGCAAATTGAATCCTCAGCAGTTCGCCTCGGAGCAGGCAGGTGCAGAACCGCCGTTCGAAGGTCATGTCACCCTGTTGATCCGCATGAATCGCGGGCTAAGCGCGCTGACGGCGGCGTGGCGGCTTACCGGTGAGGCTCGTTTTTTGCAGGCCGCACTGGCGCAACTGCGGGTGTGGTTCGTGGATAGCAAGACGCGCATGCTGCCCACGCTGGAAACCGCCGGCGCGGTGCGTGGTGTGGACGACGACCGCAACAATGGTTTGATCGGAACCGTTGTCCTTGCGGAATGCGCGCGCGTTGCCTCTTTTCTTTGTGCATCGACGCAGATGCCCGATCAGGATGCGGTCGCCGTCCGCCAATGGTTTGCCGATTTGCTGCAGTGGTTTACGGAATCAAAAAAAGGCAGCATTGCGCGGCAAACAAAGACGATCGAGGCAATCTGCTGGACGATGCAGGCAGCCGAATTCGCGCGCTTTACACGAAATGACACGCAGTTTCGCGCGTGCACCCACCTGTTTCGCGACGGTCTGCTGCGTCAAATGAATTTTGACGGATATTTCGCTGCTGCACTGCGTGAACAGAACCCGTATGCTGCGTCGATGTTCACGCTGGAGTGCATGGGCGCGGCGTGCGAAAGCCTGTCCACGCCTTTTGAAAGCATGTGGACCGCAACGCTGCCGGATGGTCGTGGTATGCGCTCCGCGGTGGCATGGGCACTGCCGTTTTTACGCGATCGTGCCAAGTGGCCTTACCTCGCGGACGCAACCGGCTTTAAGTTACAGCCGGTGCGCGAAAACGCGCTGCTGTTTGCCGGTCGCGCGTATGACCAGATGGACTACATCGACGTGTGGAAGTCACTGCCGGCCGACACGCCCGTAGGGGCAACCGAGCGGACACACCCCATCACGCAACCGGCTTTGTGGGCAATTCGTCCGCCTGCGTGACGCGTTCGGCATGGAGGGCAGGTGAGCGCTACAGTGAAGCGTTTAACGGCGGGTGCGAAGGGTAGATCGCGTTATGGGCGACCCGGCACCGGCCTTACACGAGGTCAGCTCGACCCAAGCGACGCCGGGCTGCTCGCGGCACCGCGCCATCGCGGGGAAACGGCGGTCATGCTGCCCACCGACACGCTCATCGATCGCTTTTACGAATTTCGTTTAGACCTGGAGGGAACTGATCCAGAAAAGGATTCAGTGACGGCATCATGAGTGCGATCGACTTATACCGTGCAGACCGAACCTGAACCGAACGCCGGCGATCGCGCCAAGATCTCAATGTCCGGCAAACTCCTACTGTACCCGTCGATATTTAGAGAGAAGGGGTTGCTTTTTCCGGGGCCATCACTCCTCCAACTCACGAAGCAGAGATGCACTGTAAGTTGGAAGGTAGGAACCGTTCAGGAAATGGAGGCGCGGGTCGGAATCGAACCGACGCATAAAGGTTTTGCAGACCTCTCCCTTACCGCTTGGGTACCGCGCCTCATGTCGCTCTTAGCCTCACAGGGGCCATCTGCGATTCATGCGCTTCGACGGAAAGGGAAGCGGACAGGCAGTTGCAATAAGATTGGAGCGGGAGACGGGATTTGAACCCGCGACATCTTCCTTGGCAAGGAAGCAC
>CBAAAH010000339.1:0-2809 GCA_964658865.1 uncultured Granulicella sp. | reverse complement strand
GAAAAGGAAAGAAGAAGAGGTAACACTCCTTCTTCTCTAATCTCTAATCTCTTTTCTCTCTCTTTCTACTTTCTACTTCTCTCTCCCTACTTCGCCGCCGCTACGACATCGTCCGTGTGCGTCTTCGCATACTCCGGCAGCGTCGTCTTGCCCTGGTCGATGGCGCTGGTGCCGCCCGCCAGAACGATTTGTACATCGGTAATGCCGATAAAACCGAGAATCTGCTTCAGGTAGCTGCTTGCGGCGTTGTAGCTCTCGGCGTAGGCGCCCGGGCCGTACTCGCCGCCGCTGGCCAGAATAACGCGTGCCTTTTTGCCGTGGACCAGGCCCTTGTAGTCGGGTGTAAAGGTGCGGTTCACGCGCACCACGTGGTCGATCCATGCCTTGAGCGAAGCCGGGATGCTGAAGTTGTACATCGGTGTCGCGATCAGCAGTTCATCGCACGCCAGCAACTCGTCCACCAGATCGTCGGAAACCTTGATCGCGGCAGCCGTCTCTGGCGAGTGTTGATCGGCCGGGGTATAAGCGCCCATGATCCACGGCAGGTCGACGAACGGCAGCTTCTCCGCGGCCGTGTCGTGCGTCACGACCTTGCCGCCGGCGTTTGACTTCTCCCATGCGGCGATAAACTGTTTGCCCAGCGTGGTGGAAACGGAGTAGTCGCCGCGAGGGCTGCTGTTGATGCAAAGAAGTGTTGCCATAGTGTTGCTCCTTGAGTGCGGCTGCGAAATCTCGGGAAAGTTCGATGCCGAACCTTCTACGCCATCGGATGCGCCGTGCGTCCGGGCGACTCGTGAATTTCTCGCAGTCCCGGCATCACGCAGGGTCTGAGTTCATGCTGTTGTCTACATAAACATTTTTTGCACCTCCATGCGCGTTGCGCGCCTAAGAGCCACCTCATGTGGGCCTCGGGCAAACGGGCTGACGCTTGCAAGATTGTGCAGAAACCCGTGCAGGAGAATCCTCGGCCAATGCGCCCGACCATCGAGCTTTCCATGATCGTGAAAGATGGCGCGGCCACGCTCGCCCGCTGCCTGCGCAGTGTGCGGGGCGTGGTTGATCGCATCGTCGTCGGCGACACCGGATCGACCGACGATTCCGTGCGCATCGCGCGCTCGTTCGGTGCAGAGGTCGTGCCGGTCGTTTGGACGGAGGACTTTGCCGCCGCGCGCAACGCCGTGCTGCGGCACGCCATCTGCGATTGGGTGCTGGTGCTTGATGGCGACGAACTGCTGGACCAGGACGGTCGCCGCGCCCTGCGGCAGCTTGCGTTGCATACCGGACCGGCGGCGTACGACGTCTGGCGCCTGAACTACGTTTGCCACACCAACACCCGCAATGGTGAAGAGGGCGCGTTGCCCAACCCGCGCACGCTGCCGGAAGCCGACAGCTTTCCCGCTTTTGTCAAAAGCCGGAACACCCGCCTGTTTCGCCGCGATCCGCGGGTGTATTTTGAGCGTCCCGTACATGAAACCGTCACAGGTCGTTTGTCTGCGCTGGGACTTGCGACCGCCGTCGCACCCTTCGTGCTGCACCACCTGGGTCATGCGGAAGACGAGAGCACCGCCCGCCGCCGCAAAAATCTTGCATACCAGCAGATTGGGCGGCAGCACCTGCGCGATCACCCGGACGACAGCCAAACCTGTTACGAGCTCGCGATGGGCGAGCTTGAGCTGTTCCACAACCCCGAAGCGGCGCTGGCGTTGTGCCTGCGGGCGCTGGCGCTCGATCCTTTACATGCCCACGCCATGATTCTGGGCGGCATCTGCCTGGTGCGGCTGCAGCGGCATGACGCAGCGGCACAGTTGCTGGCCCATGCCGTCCCGCTCCAGCCCGGCAGTATCGTGCTGCATGAGACGCTGGGAGATTCCTTCTTCCATCGCCAGCGTTATGCCGACGCGGGAACGGCCTATGGCGTCGCTCTCTCGCTCGGCAGCGCGTCTGCGCTTGTGCTCGCAAAGCACGGTATTTGTTGCATTTACGGTGGTGAAACGGCGCAAGGTGTGCGGGCATTGCGACGTGCATTCGTACTGGAACCGGACTTTGCGGAGCTGCGCGACGTCATCCTGGCCGGTGCCCTGCTCGCCCGGGATGACGCGTTCGTCACGGAAGTCCGGCAAACGCCGGCGGGCTTCCGCGTTCCATCGACTGCCTTCGCAGCGCTTCACGGCTAAAACGCCATCGCGGGGATCGCGCCACTCGAAGGCAGCCAGCCGGCAATCCAGTCCGCAACACCGGTATTGCCCTCTTCCACGGGAAAAGACTCCGCCGGATGCACATTCAAGCCACCGTTCGTGCCCGAGTGGTGGTTGCGCATGGCGCGTTGCACGCGGCGCTTCACCTGCTCTCGTACAGTTGCGGTAGCGTGCTCTGCAAAAATGCGAACACCCTGGCCGCACACGGGGCAGAACAGGTCGTTGCCGGTTTGAGAGAGAAGGCAGGTCACAGTCATGGGAGTCTCCTGAGAGAGCCGTACAGGCTCGACAGGTTTGACACTAAAAGTCAGGCGTGGCAGCCGGAATCCCACGATCGCCGGTGCCGCTGGCCCTTCCGTTCCGCATCGGTGGCGCATGCGTCGCAGGCGGTCTGCCCCAAAGGTTCGCCACGTCACCCTCTCGGAACGGAACACGCGCGAACCACGAATTCCCAGAATCCGCGCGCCATGGGCGTCCGGGGCGATATTCTGAACAGCGTGAGCGACGCAAACCTTTCCGCAACCCCGCAGGATGAACTTCCCCGGATCAATGTCACGCTTCCCGACGGCTCCGTCCGCACCGTGCCCTCGGGCACCACGCCGTATGCCATTGCG
>CBAAAH010000338.1:0-2845 GCA_964658865.1 uncultured Granulicella sp. | reverse complement strand
CAGGGTGCCGAGTGGCGGAAGGCCGTTAAAGCAGGCGACGGCAGCCATCAACTTTACATCGCCCGCGCCCATGCCGCCAGCCAGAAAGAAGAGAAACATCACAACTGCGGCGCCCATACCGGCGGCTGCGGCAGAGCCCAGGCCAGACCATCCGGCAACGGCAAAGTGGGCCAGCAGACCGGCCAGCGCGGCAGGCGCTGTAAGCCAGTTGGGAATGCGCCGGGTACGCATGTCGTGGTAGCAGGCGACACCAGCGCAGCCAAGGGCGACGGAGCAGAACGCGATGCCGACGAATGGTTGGCTCATAGGGTGCTCCAGAAGAAAGCTGCCGCAACGGGCCGCGGAGAAAAGGTGGGGAAGACGCTCAGCCTTCCCCAAGGTGCTACAGGCAAACAAAGCACATCAGGTTGGTTGGGAAGATTACGCCGCGTTCTGGAGCTGGTTTCCGACGGAGTTGAATGCGTTGATAATCTGGTTCTTGAGGCCGGTCATCGCAACGATCGCGCCGAGGGCGATGATGCCTGCAATCAGGGCGTATTCGATAAGATTCTGGCCGTCTTCCTCGTTCACGAGGCGAACGAGCGCGTTCTGCATAGACTTCATGGTGACTCACTCCTTTGGGGGTTCGCTTCTCGATGAGCGATCAGGTGTGATCGGTACCGGAATGCGCTGAGGGTTTTATCGGAACAAACCGGAGAACCATGAGACTGCCTATTGCGGAAAGATCCTTTGCCGATACAGCACTCAATGCAGGCGCGGCACATCTTTGCGGAAGTGCATCGCTGCGCGCTATAAGCGACTGCCGAGACCAATCCAACGGAGGCCTGCTGCGATGACTTTTGGAGAGACGAGGAGGTAGCGCGCTGCCGTAAGTGCACCCATGCCGATGAACCGGGCTGGGCTCAAGCTTTACCTGTGAACAGGCAGGCGACTTATCGCGTGCGCTGGGCCGCTCTTGAGCGGCCCCGGAGTAACGCCCATGCGCCTGGAAGCAGGGGGACGGTGCCTTGGATGGAAATGCAGGTCTCGACACCAACCACCAATGTGACTGGTTACCGGATTATTGTCCGCAAAGTGCCGCGGGAAGGTCTAACTGACGACGGAAATCTCTTCTTCGAGTTGCTGCTTTTCGACTAACTCCGCGTAGTAACCTTTCTTCACCAGTAACTCGTCGTGGGTGCCATACTCGCGTACCCTGCCGTCCACCAGAACGGCGATGCGGTCTGCGGTGCGCGCAGTCGACACGCGGTGTGCGATCAGAATCGTCGTGCGGTCGTGCATGGCGGTGCGGAGGTTCTGCAGGATGCGCTCCTCCGTCAGGGTATCGACTGAGGCAAGTGCGTCGTCAAGGATGAGGATGCGTGGGTCGCGCAGCAGGGCGCGTGCAATGGAGGTGCGTTGCTTTTGGCCGCCGGAAAGGGTGATGCCGCGCTCACCCACAATGGTCGCGAAACCTTGTGGAAATTCAAGAATCTCGTTCGCAATTTGTGCGGCTTGCGCGGCCTGCAGCACCTGTGCCTCCGTTGCGTTTTCTACACCGAAGGCAATGTTATCGCGTACCGTGGAGGAGAATAGGAACGTCTCCTGTGGCACGAAGCCAATCGAGCGGCGCAACGCATCAAGCGGCCACTCGCGAATAGGAATGCCGTCGATCAGGACGGATCCGGGTGCGGCATCAAGCAGGCGTGGAATGAATTCCACGAGCGTGGTTTTACCCGAGCCGGTCGGTCCAAGAATTGCGAGTGAAGAGCCGGCTGGAATCGTGAGGTTCACATCGGTCAAGACGTTGCCACCCTGTCCATAGGAGTTAGTCAGGTTGCGGAATTCAATTTCACCGCGCGGTATAAGTGGGGTGTCGAAGCTCCCTGTGCTTTCATCCTTGATGCTGGGCTGCTGTTTGATTAAGTCGTCGATGCGCAGCACGCTTGCCGTTCCGCGCTGAACTAAGTTCACGACGTAACCGAGGGCGAGCATGGGAAATGTAAGTTGCACCATGAAAACCATGTAACTGGTGAACTGGCCCGGGGTCATCTGGTGCAGCACGGTCTGGCGGCCGCCGACGTATAGCGTGACGGCGATGGAGACGCCGAGGATGAACTCCAGCGTCGGCCACAGCATGGCCATCAGGCGCACAAGATAGAGCGAACGCTTGATGTACTCCTGGTTCGCGACTTCAAAGTGCGTGATCTCTGCATTTTCCTGTGCGAAGGCGCGGATGAGGCGCGCACCGGAAAAGTTCTCCTGCGCCTTGGCGCTGATGTCGGAAAACATGGCCTGAATGCGCTCGAACCGGCTGTGGATGCGGCGTCCCATAAGCTGCACCAGTACCGACGCGAAAGGCAGTGGCAAGAACGCAAACAGCGTCAGCCTGGGTGAAATATGAATCATGAAGGGAAGCGCCGCGAGCGTGAAAATCACAGTGTTCGCCGAATACATAATTGCAGGGCCGAGTAACTGGCGGACGGCATTCAAGTCGTTGGTGGTTCGCGCCATAATGTCGCCGGTGCGATGCGTGTGGAAGAAGGCGAGCGACTGACGTTCCAGGTTACGGAATAGATCGTTGCGCAGGTCGAACTCGATCTCGCGCGAGGCACCGATGATGATCCATCGCGTGAGGTACAGGCAGATTGCGGCGAGCACCGACACGCCCAGCAGAATGCCGACGTTGCGATAAATGATGCCGGTCGTGCCGTGACGCTGAATGTCGTCGACCGCACGGCCAATCACCAGTGGAATGACGACCTTGGACAGGTTATAGACCACGACGGCAACCGCTCCCTGCGCAAATTGCTTGCGGTAGCGCTTCAGGTAAGGTGCGAGCGGTTGCAGTCGGCCCAGAGTCATG
>CBAAAH010000337.1:0-2853 GCA_964658865.1 uncultured Granulicella sp. | reverse complement strand
AGGATGCAGATCATGCGATCGTAACAGGAGCATGTGGCTCAGCAATTGCACGTGCGACCCGCATACTACTGCGCCAACTTTGCCGAGCCTGAGGAGATACTGCGCCTTGTTCCTCCGTTACGCCATTCCGCTGCTGCTGCTTTGCCTTGCGCTCGCCGGCTTTTACCTCATCCCCGCACTGGTGCAGCGACGGTTTGTGCAATTGCGCATGGCGATCCTGCCGGGCATGCGGCCCAGCGACAGCTTTCTGTTTGGGCACACGGCTGAACCGTTCCACGACGCCGTCCTGCGCTCTGCCTCGTGGATCGCCGTCGGTGTACTCGCGGTTGCGCTGGCATGCGCCGCCGTGCTGTTCCTTTTGCGCAACCGGCACCGGAGCTACCGCTCCATGCGCAGCCGCGACCTCGCCGTGCGTGGGCAACACGACAGCGATTGGCGCCATACGATTCTGCCACTGACCGCACTCTCGATCGTCGTGCTGTATCTGCTGACCCGGTTCAGCGCATCGGTATGGGCGCACGCGCCGCAGCTCGCCTTCCTGCAGTTTCCATGGCGATTTCTCAGCATCGAGGCCGCGGTCGCAACCCTGCTCCTGACGATTCTTGCCGCATCGCTGATCGGCACACACGACACATGGGTACGTCTTGCATGTTTGTCTGCCCTGCTCTTCGCGGCGGCGGCACCGTGGGCCGGACACGCGCTGTACCGGCAGGCATGCGATGCCGAAGACACGCCCGCCGCGCAGCACGACCGTTATGAGAACGCGCTCGGTTCCGAGCCGACGGATGAGTACACGCCGGCCTCGGCGGACAACGACGCACTGCCCCCGAACCTGCCCGCGGCATGGCTCACGCGGCAGGCGGATGGCGGCCCCGATCCCGCGATGCTTCCCGACATCGTTGCCATCGACGACGGCCACCCGGAACACCTGCGCTTCCAGGTGCGCGCCTCCGCAAACGAACGCACGTTCGTCGTGCGGCTACGGCAGTTCCCGGGCTGGTCGCTTCAAGTGGATGGGCAACCGCAACCGTCGACGCCCACACGCGACGACGGCCTGGCAAGCGTCGCCTTACCGGCAAACACCGATCACACCATTGCGCTGCACTACCGGTGGACGACCGACGAGATTGCCGGTGTTGTCCTGAGCGTTGCGGCGTTGCTGGTGTTCTTTTTTCTACGCGAACGGCGGGGAACACAGCGTGCGGGTGCCGCATGACGGCGTGCTCCGAAAACACTTCGCAGAAGCACACTCCGTTCTGTGCGACCAACCACGACGCATATCCCGTAGAATCGGCTAGAGCAGCATGAGCGAATCCGTACAAGACCTTTTGCAACGTGGCGCGGCCCTTACCGATGAAGCGCTGGAGCGCCTCCTTCCGGGAACCGAGACTGCGCCGCACTCCATTCACCGCGCCATGCGGCATAGCGTGTTTGCCGGCGGCAAGCGGCTGCGCCCGCTGCTGGCCATGCAGAGCGCGCGCATGATCGCGGGCGACTTGCCTACCGGCATTGCGGACCTTGGCTCTGCGTTGGAACTCATCCACACCTACTCGCTGATTCACGACGACCTGCCCGCGCTGGACAATGACGATCTGCGCCGCGGCAAGCCGACGTGCCACGTCGTGTTCGGGGATGCCATCGCGATCCTGGCCGGCGACGCGCTGCAGACCCTTGCGTACGAGACGCTGGCCCAGATGCCCATCGACGCGGCGGCCGCCATCCAAATCGTCAAAGAAATCGCCATCGCCACGGGCACCGGCATTGGTGGTGCGTTGCCGCCCGGCATGGTCGGTGGCCAGGTCGTCGATATCGAAAGCGAAGGCCACAAGCCGACGGCCGAACTGGTCGAAGCAATCCACCGTTCCAAGACCGGCGCGCTCATTACCGTCGCCATCGTCGCCGGTGGCATCTACGGCGGCGCAACTGCCGAGCAGGTCACACACCTGCGAGCTTTTGGTGAACGCGCGGGTCTCGCCTTCCAGATCGTCGACGACGTTCTGGACGTAACGCAAAGCAGCGAAGAGCTGGGCAAAACCGCCGGCAAGGACACCGCGACAGAGAAGGCCACATGGCCTGCCGTCTTCGGCATCGACGCCTCGCGCACGCAGGCCGACGCGCTCATCCGCGATGCCTTCGCGGAACTGGACAGCTTCGGCAGCAGTGCCGATGCGCTCAAATCCGTGGCGCGCTACCTGGTCGAGCGAACCCATTAGTGCTCACCGCAGACGATGTGCGCGAGGCGCTGCGCGTCTGTTTCGACCCGGAGTTGCCGGTCAACATCGTTGACCTTGGATTGGTGGAGACGATTGAACTCGCCGCCGACCCTGACGCACCCGGCAAGGAAACCCGGTTCCGCGTAACCGTCGATCTGCTGCATCGCACAACGGACGATCAACGTGAAGCCATGTTGCAGGCGCAGGTAGCGAACCGGCTCGCCGGCATCTATGCCGTCTATCGCAGCGATATTCGGTTTGTCGAATCGCCTCCCTGGACGGCAGAACGCATGTCCGATGCAGCACGGACCCAACTCGGACTGAACCGCACGCAGAAACCCGGTCTCGTGCAGATCCAGATTTAATCCAGGTCGAACTCGCGCAGCGGCCGTCCCGTGTCCGGCGACTCCTTCGCCTTGCGGATGGCCTCTTCAAACTTCTTGCTCAGGATGTCGTCGCGATTCTTCTGCGCTTCCACGGACTGCGCAAACAGCGAGTCGCGCCGGGCATCCTGCGCACGCATCCCTTCAGCCGCGGACGCCAAATCGTCAAAGGTGCGCTTGCGCGGAGCGGGCGTGTGGCTGATCACGGTCTGCGTCACCGGATCGATGCGCAACACAGCACCACAGTCCGGACAACT